>NZ_LZII01000073.1:0-93651 GCF_001667425.1 Mycobacterium sp. 852002-51613_SCH5001154
CGTCGGCCTGGTCGACCCGCACAACACCAATTCGTTGTATCCCCAGTGCCCCTTCAAATTGCTCACCGGCTGGAATTGCCCGTTCTGCGGTGGCCTGCGGATGACGCACGATCTGCTGCACGGCGACCTGTTCGCCGCCGTCAACGACAACGTTTTCCTCTTGGTCGGCATCCCGATGCTGGCCGGATGGCTGCTGATCCGCCGGGGCCGTGGCAGACCGGCGCTCTCGACGCCGGCGTGGCTGACGATGGTGGTGGCGATCATCGCTTGGACCGTGCTGCGTAACCTGCCGGGCTTCCCCCTGTTTCCGGCGATTAATAGTGGTTAACCACGCACAGCGCGACACCCCGTTCGGTCGGACCGTGGCGGACCCACGCGACTATGCTGGGTCGGCGTGAGTAGACGCGGGAAGATCGTCTGCACCCTTGGCCCTGCGACAAATTCGGACGAGCTGATCCTGGCGCTGGTCGAGGCGGGAATGGACGTCGCCCGGTTGAACTTCAGTCACGGCGACTACTCCGACCACAAGGCCGCCTATGAGCGGGTACGGGCCGCTTCCGACACCACCGGCCGCGCGGTCGGTGTACTCGCCGACCTGCAGGGCCCGAAGATCAGGCTGGGCCGGTTCGCCACCGGGGCCACGTACTGGGCCGACGGCGAAACCGTGTGCATCACCGTCGCCGACTGCGAAGGCAGCCACGACCGCGTGTCGACCACTTACAAGAGGCTGGCGACGGACGCCGCGGTCGGTGACCGGGTGCTGGTCGACGACGGCAACATCGGGCTGGTCGTTTCAGGCATCGATGGCGACGACGTGATCTGCACCGTCACCGAAGGTGGCCCGGTCAGCAACAACAAGGGCATGTCACTGCCGGGGATGAATGTGACCGCTCCGGCCTTGTCGGAGAAGGACATCGAGGATCTCACGTTCGCGCTGGACCTCGGTGTCGACCTGGTCGCACTGTCCTTCGTGCGCTCGCCGTCCGACGTCGAGCTGGTGCACGAAGTGATGGACCGGGTCGGGCGGCGGGTGCCGGTGATCGCCAAGCTGGAAAAGCCGGAAGCCGTGGACAATCTGGAAGCGATCGTGCTGGCCTTCGACGCCATCATGGTGGCCCGCGGCGACCTCGGCGTCGAGCTGCCGCTGGAAGAGGTGCCGCTGGTGCAGAAGCGGGCCATCCAGATGGCCCGGGAGAACGCCAAACCCGTCATCGTGGCGACCCAGATGCTCGACTCCATGATCGAGAACTCCCGGCCGACGCGCGCCGAGGCGTCCGACGTGGCCAACGCCGTGCTCGACGGCGCCGACGCGGTGATGCTGTCCGGCGAGACGTCGGTCGGGAAGTACCCGCTGGCGGCCGTGCGGACCATGTCGCGGATCATCTGCGCCGTCGAAGACAATTCCACCGCCGCTCCGCCGCTGACGCACGTGCCGCGCACCAAGCGCGGGGTGATCTCCTACGCCGCCCGCGACATCGGCGAGCGCCTGGACGCCAAGGCGCTGGTCGCCTTCACCCAGTCCGGCGACACCGTCAAGCGGCTGGCGCGCCTGCACACCCCGCTGCCGCTGCTGGCCTTCACCGCGTGGCCCGAGGTCCGCAGCCAACTTGCCATGACGTGGGGCACCGAGACGTTCATCGTCCCGATGATGACCTCCACCGACGGCATGATCCGCCAGGTCGACAAGTCGCTGCTGGAACTCGGTCGCTACAAGCGCGGTGATCTGGTGGTGATCGTGGCCGGCGCGCCACCTGGCACTGTAGGGTCGACCAACCTCATCCATGTGCACCGGATCGGTGAGGACGACGTCTAAGCAATTGAGCCAAGGAGAGGCCGCAATCAGCACCGATTCCGACTTCAAGGAACTGCTTGCGACCCTCGACCTCAATCGGGTCGACGACGACCGTTTCATCGGGTCTCATCCCAGCAAGAACCCGCTGCGGACGTTCGGCGGGCAGCTGATGGCCCAGTCGTTCGTCGCGAGCAGCCGCTCGCTGGCCCGCGACGACCTGCCGCCAAGCGCGCTGTCGGTGCACTTCATCAACGGCGGTGACACCGCCAGGGACATCGAATTCCACGTCACCCGGCTGCGTGACGAGCGGCGCTTCGCCAACCGGCGCGTGGACGCGGTGCAGGACGGCGTTCTGTTGTCCTCGGCGATGATCTCTTACATGTCCGGCGGCCGCGGCCTCGAACACGCCGTCGACCCGCCGCAGGTGGGCGAGCCCGAGACGCAGCCGCCGATCAGCGAGCTGCTTCGCGGCTACGAGGAGACCGTCCCGCACTTCGTCAACGCGCTGCAGCCGATCGAGTGGCGCTACACCAACGACCCGGCCTGGGTGATGCGCGAGAAGGGCGACCGGCTTCCGCACAACCGGGTGTGGATGAAGGCCGGCGGCACCATGCCCGACGACCCGGTGCTGCACACCGCGACCATGGTGTACTCCTCGGACACCACGGTGCTGGACTCGGTGATCACCACCCATGGACTGTCGTGGGGTTTCGACCGCATCTTCGCCGCCTCCGCCAACCACTCGGTGTGGTTTCACCGGCAGGTCGACTTCGACGACTGGGTCTTGTATTCGACGTCGTCGCCGGTGGCCGCCGATTCGCGCGGGCTCGGCACCGGCCACTTCTTCGATCGCTCCGGGCAGCTCCTCGCCACGGTGGTCCAAGAAGGAGTGCTGAAATACTTTCCGCCCGCCCGCCGATAGACAGGGCGGAGTACCCGCAGGACATCGCGGTGAAATCGGCCCGTCAGGGCCGGTATCGCGCGTAAGTTTTTAGCTGCCGGGTATTCGGTGCAGAGGCGGCAAACAGCCGCCCAGCTGGGATTTCAGCGCATCGGGAGGTGAGTGTGAGCGGGCCGTTGGTCGACGTCTCTGCGAAGGCGCGCGCGCGGGAACGCGTGGTCGTCTCGGTCCATTCGCGGGCGGCCCGGCTGATCGGTGCGCTGGCGCTGTTGAGCGCCACCTGCTGGCTGGCCGAAATCCTTGTCCGCCACCATCACCAGCCGGCGTGGCACTACACCGATCGGTTGGCCTGGTCGCTGACCGTCCTGGTCGCGGTGACGTGGATCGCACGCGGCATCTTCCTGGGGCGTCCCGTGACGGCCATGCACGCCGTCGCGGCGTTGTTGTTCGTGCTGGCCGGGCTGGGCCTGTACGTGCTGTCCTTCGATCTTCTCGGCGACCTGGTGATCGCCAGCTCCGGCATGGTGTTGATGTGGCCGACGTCGTCGCATCCGCGTCCGGAGGATCTGCCCCGGGTGTGGCAATTGATCCAGGCCACCCGGGATGATCCGCTCGCGCCCTTCGCGATGCAGACCGGTAAGAGTTACCACTTCACCGCGGACGGCACCGCCGCGCTGGCCTACCGGACGCGCCTGGGTATCGCCGTGGTCGGCGGTGACCCGATCGGTGACGAGTCTCGATTCCCTGAGCTGGTCGCCGACTTCGCCGCCATGTGCCATACCCACGGCTGGCGAATCGCGGTGGTCGGTTGCGGCGAGCGACGGCTCGAATTGTGGAACGACGCCGCGGTGCTCGGACAGTCGCTGCGGGCGGTGCCGATAGGGCGTGACGTCGTCGTCGACGTCACCGGTTTCGACATGGTGGGACGCAAGTTCCGCAACCTGCGCCAGGCGGTGAAGCGCTCCCACAACTGCGGCATCACGACCGAGATCGTCGGGGAGCAGGAACTCAGCGATGAGCAACTGGCCGAGCTGACCGAGGTGGTCCGCGCGTCGAGTAAGGCGGCCCACACCGAGCGCGGATTCCACATGAACCTCGACGGCGTGCTGGAGGGCCGGTTCCCCGGCATCCAGCTGATCCTCGCCCGGGACGCCTCGGGCAAGGTGCAGGGATTCCACCGCTACGCGACCGCCGGTGGCGGCAGCGACATCACGCTCGACGTGCCGTGGCGCCGGCGCGGAGCCCCCAATGGCATCGACGAACGCCTCAGCGTGGACATGATCATGGCCGGCAAAGAGAATGGCGCCCAACGGCTTTCCCTCGCGTTCGCCGCGTTCCCGGAAATCTTCGACGAGAAGAATCGCAGCCGCATCCAGCGCGTCTTCTATCGGTTGATCCATGTCCTCGACCCGCTGATCGCGCTCGAGTCGCTGTACCGCTATGTGCGCAAGTTCCACGCGCTGGACTCCCAGCGCTACGCGCTGGTCTCCATGACTCAGATCGTTCAGTTGTTGATCGTGTTGCTGTCGCTGGAGTTCATGCCGCGCCGGCGTCACCTCTGAGCGCACCGAGGTGCAGTTCGCGACACCCGATGCTTTCGGGCAGGTGGTGGGTGGCCACCACCACGGTCCGATCGGCCGACATCAGCGGGGAATTCGGCCCCAGCAGGTCGCGGAGTATCGGTTCGGCGTCGGCGGCATCCAGGTGTTCGGTCGGCTCGTCGAGCAGCACGATCCGGGCGGGCGAGAGCATCGCCCGCGCCAGTAGCAACCTCCTGCGCTGACCGCCCGAAAGCGCCTGCGCGCCACCGGTCAACACCGTCGACAGGTTCTCGGGCAGACCGGCGAGCCAGGCGCCCAGCCCGACCGCGCCCAGCGCGACCTCCAGTTCGGCGTCCCGGCAGTCGCCGCGGGCCACCAGCAGGTTGTCTCGAACCGTGGTGGCGAAGATATGCGCGTCCTCGGCGAAAAAGCTGACGGCGCCGCGCAAGTCGTCTTCGTGGAAGGCGGTCAGATCGGTGCCGCCGAGCCGCACCCGCCCCTCGAGCGGCGGAAGCAGCCCGGCGAGCGTCATCAGCAGCGTGGTCTTGCCGCACCCGCTGGCGCCGGTGACCGCCAGCCGGGCACCCTGGGGCAGCTCCAGCGTGATGCGGTTCGAGCGGGCGGCTCCGGCGTGCCCGGCCCGAATGTTGGCGGACAGCGCGGCGCCGGGGCGCGGTTGGGCCGCAGGCGATTCGGGCTGATGCGGGCGGTCGCTCACCGTCAGGTCCAGCAGGCGGCGGGCGGCGATGCGCGATCGCGTCAGCTGGACCGCGGCGGCGGGCAAGGATGTCATCGCCTCGAAGGCGGACAGCGGCAACAACATCAGGACGGCGAGCGTCGTGGGCGCGACCGAAGGGGCCAGCCAGATACCGGCCACCACCGAGCCGAGCACGCTGGCCCCGATTGCGGCCGTCGGCGCGGCCTCGGCGAGGGCGGCAGGCCTGGCGGCCGCGTCGAGCGCCGCGCCCCACGCGCGTTGGCGGCGTTGCGATTCGGCGATGATGCGGGGGAGCAGGCCGGCGACACGGAGCTCGGGTGCGTGTTCCAGAGCGATCATCGCAGATGTATCGCGGTCGGAATGATGCTGCCGGGCGAGGCTTTCCTGGCTGGCCGCGGCCCTCGCCGCCGACCGCGGTGCGACGAGGCCCGCGACCAGCAGGCAGATCGCCAGTACCGCCGCCGCCGGCAGCGAGATGGCCGCGACCACCACGGTCGCCGCCAGCCCCAGCACCGCCGCGACCCCGATCGGCACCACGGCACGCACCAGCACGTTGGCCAGTTCTTCGACATCGGAGCCCACGCGGGTGACGAGCTCGCCGCTGTGCAGCCGGACGGCGGCCGCCGCCGGCCCGTGGGCCAGCCGGTGATAGATCCCCGCCCGGGCGGTGCCGGCCGCGCGCAGCGCGGCGTCGTGGGTGACCAGCCGCTCGCAGTAGTGCAACACCCCCCGCGAAATCGCGAAAGCGCGCACCGCGACGGCCGCGACCGACAGGTCCAGCACCGGCGGCATCTGCCAGGCCCGCGTGATGAGCCAGGCCGAGACACCGGCCAGTGCGAGCGCGCTGCCCAGCGAAAGCACACCCAGCGCGATCGCCGCAAATAGCCGGGGAAGTCGGGGCCGCAGCAGGGGCGCGGCCGCCAACAGCGGATCAGGCCGGGACATAACGCACCCCACTGTCGGCGACCACCTCGACCACCCGGTCACCGATCGCCAGAACCGGTGCGCGGTGCCCGACAACGACGACGGTCGCACCCGAACGGGCGCGCTCCACGATGGCCCGCAACACGCGTTCCTCGGCGTTCGCGTCGAGGTGCGCGGTGGGCTCGTCGAGCAGCAGCACGGGCGCGGACGATCCGAGCGCTCGGGCGAGGCCGAGCCGTTGCCGCTGCCCCAGTGACAGGCCGACGCCGCCACGGCCGAGCACCGTGTCCAGCCCATCGGGCAGTTCGGCCAGCACCGTATCGAAATCGGATGCTGCACAAGCCGTTTCGAGGTGGTCCAGCTCGCCGAACAGGACCAGGTTGTCCCGCACCGTGCCCGGGACGAGCGCCGGGCGCTGCGGAAGCCACGACAACTGCCGCCACCAGGCGCCCGGCTCCAGATCGGCGACGTCGACGCCGGCCACGGTGACCCGGCCCGAGGACGGGACGGTGACCCCGGTGATCGCCTGCAGGGTCGTGCTTTTGCCGGCACCGTTGCGCCCGGTCAGCACCGTCACCGCGCCCGGTTCGATGAGCCCGGCGAGGTCGTGCGGCGCGTTGCCGTCGCGACCGGCGACGCTGAGCCTGTCGAGGCGGATTTCCGCCCCGCGGGCGGTGACCGTCTCACCTCGGGCCTTTGCTGGGGCTGGCTCGCCGATGAGGGCAAAGGCCTTGTCTGCGGCGGTTCTTCCGTCCTGTGCGGCATGGAATTCCACGCCGATGCGGCGCAGCGGCCAGTAGACATCGGGCGCCAGCAACAGCACAGTGAGGCCGGTCGCGAGCGTCATCTCGCCGAACACCAGGCGGAATCCGATCCCCACCGCGATCAGAGCCACGCCCAGCGTCGCCAGCAGTTCCAGCACCAGTGCTGACAGGAACGCGATCCGGAGCGTCGCCATGGCCGAGCGGCGATGGGCGGCAGCCAGTTCGGCGATGCGGCGCTCCGGGCCCCGACCGCGTCCCAGCGCCCGCAGGGTGGGGATGCCGGCGATGAGATCGAGCAAGCGCCCCTGCAGTGTCGTCATCGCGGCCAGGGCCGCCGCCGACCGGTCGGCGGTTGCCAGCCCGATCAGGACCATGAAAATCGGTATGAGCGGCAAGGTGATCGCCACGATCGCCGCCGATTTCAGGTCGTAGAGAGCGATGACGGCGACGGTGGCCGGGGTGAGGATCCCGGCGAGCAGCAACGTGGGCAGGTATCCGGTGAAGTAGGGGCGTAGGCCGTCGAGGCCTCGCGTGACCACCACCGCGGCGGCATCCCGCTGGCCGGCGAGCTCACCGGGCTGGCGGGCGGTCACCGCCGTGAGCACCTGACCGGACAGATCGGCGATGACCGCGCTGGCGCCGCGTTGACCCAACCGGGCCTGCAACCAGTGCGCCAACGTGCGAAGGGTCCACAGCAGCAACAGGACCGACAGCGGCACGAGCCAGACGCGCAGGCCGTGCGCCGAGCGATCGCTGACGGCTCGGGCAACCACACCCGCCAGCACGATCGCCGAGCCGACCGCGCAGCCGGAGATCACCGCCCCGCAGCACACCGTCGCGGTCAGGTAGCGGCGCAGGGCGCTAGATGCCTGCCACAGTCGCGGGTCCAGTGGGCCCCGCGCTCTCGAGCCGGGCGGCGAATCGGTCGCGCTCAGGGCACCCGCCTCGCCAGGCCGATGGACGGCGGTATCCGGTCCGCCGAGATCCGTTGCCGGAACACCCAGTACGACCACGCTTGGTATACCACCGTCAGCGGAGCCATGAACGCGGTCACCCACGTCATGACCTTGAGGGTGTACGGCGTCGACGAGGCGTTGTAAATCGTCAGGCTCCACTGCTTGTTCAGCGTGGACGGCACCAGGTTCGGGTACAGCGCGCCGAACAACAGGATTACCACCGCAACAACGACGGCCGCGGTGCAGGCGAACGCCCAGCCGTCGGAGATGCGCCGCCACACCAGCAACACCGCCGCCAGCTGCGCCACCACGGCGGCGGCGAGTACCAGCCAGGTCCAGCCCTTGCCGTAGGCCAGTTGTGTCCAGATGCCAAAGCCCGCAACCAGTCCGGTCACCGGCAGCGACAGCCAGACCGCCAGCCGGTGGGCGTCTTCGCGGATGGCCCCGGAGGTCTTCAGCGAGATGAACACCGCTCCGTAGAGCAGAAACAGTCCGGCCGTGGCCAAGCCGCCCAGCAGCGTGTAAGCGTTGAGGACGTCGGTGATCGACAGGTTGACCTGCCCGTCGGCGTCCACCGGCAGGCCGCGGACGAGGATGGCGAAGGCGACGCCCCACAAAACGGCGGGCAGCCAGGAACCGGCGGCGATGCCGAAATCGGCCCAGCCGCGCCACTTTGTGTCATCGACCTTGCCGCGCCACTCGATCGCCACGGCGCGCAGGATCATCCCGAACAGGATGGCCAGCAGCGGCAGGTACAGGGTGGAGAACACGGTGGCATACCAGCCGGGAAACGCGGCGAACATGCCCGCGCCACCCACGATCAGCCACACTTCGTTGCCGTCCCAGACCGGGCCGATGGTGTTGAGCGCCGTGCGCCGAATGGGTTCGGCCTCGCCGATTCCCACGCGGGCGAGCGGTTCCATCAGCATGCCTACGCCGAAATCGAAGCCCTCCAGAACGAAGAAACCGAGGAACAGCAACCCGATGATGCCGAACCACAACTGCTGGAGTCCCATCGGTCAGCCCCTTTCTGAGTTTGTCGGTCCCGGCCTAGTAGGCGAACGAGAGCGGCGCCACCTCGTCGTCATGGGGTGCCGGCGGGGGAGCCGGTTCGGCGTCGTGTTCCCGCGGCCCTTCGGTGACGTACCGCTTGAGCAGCCAGAACCAGATGACCGCGAGCACCGCGTAGACGAGGGTGAACGTCACCAGGGAGGTGACGACCATGCCGGGCGCATGGTGTGAGACGGCCTCACGGACGGTGAACCGAACCTGTTGGTCGCCGGTCGGATTCGGTGCGACGATCCAGGGTTGCCGTCCCATTTCGGTGAACACCCACCCGGAAATGTTCGCCAGGAACGGCGTGGGAATGGTCAGCAGCGCCAGCCAGGAGAACCACCGCTGGTTGGGCACTCGGCCACCGCGGGTGAGCCAGAGCGCGGCCAGCGCGAACAATATCGGAACGGCCAGGAACCCGATCATCGCGCGGAACGACCAGTAGGTGACAAACAGGTTGGGCCGGTAGTCGTTTGGGCCGAATCGTTGCTCGAAGTCCTGCTGGATATTGCGCACGCCCTGCAACGTCACGTCGCTGGTCCGTCCCTCCGCGAGGAACGGCAGCACGTAGGGGACCTCGATGACGCGGGTGATGCTGTCGCAGTTGTTGTGCGTGCCGACGGTGAGAATCGAGAAGTCGGGGTCGGTCTCGGTGCCACACAACGACTCCGCCGACGCCATCTTCATCGGTTGCTGGACGAACATCAGCTTGCCCTGGCGGTCACCGGTGAAGAACAGGCCGACGGCCGCGAGCAACACCACCCAGCACCCCAGGACGGCCGCCGGCCGAAACATGGAGCGCGCGTCCGATTCCGCGGCGGGGGTGGCGGTCGCCGGGCGGCGCGAACGGACCAGGAACCACGCGCTGATGGCCGCGACGAACGTCGCAGCGGTCAGCAATGCACCGGTGACCGTGTGGGTAAACGCCCACCGCGCAGTGTTATTGCCGAGCAGCGCGGTGATGCTGTCCAGCTCGGCACGATGTGTTGCCGGGTTGTAGTGCGCGCCAACTGGATGCTGCATGAACGAGTTCGCGACGATGATGAAGAACGCGGACACATTGACGCCGATCGCGACGATCCAGATGCAGGCCAGATGGATCAGCTTCGGCAGCCGTCCCCAACCGAAAATCCACAACCCGATAAAGGTGGACTCGAAGAAGAAGGCGAACAGGCCCTCCATGGCCAGCGGCGCGCCGAAGATGTCGCCGACGAACCGCGAATACTCGCTCCAGTTCATGCCGAACTGGAATTCCTGGACGATCCCCGTCGCCACGCCGATGGCGAAGTTGATCAGGAACAACTTGCCGAAGAACTTGGTGAGCCGGTACCACGCGGTGTTATCCGTGACCACCCATACCGTCTGCATGACCGCAAGCAGGGGCGCCAAACCGATGGTGAGCGGCACGAAGATGAAGTGGTAGACGGTAGTGATACCGAACTGCCACCGCGAAATATCGACGACATTCATCTGTCATCTCCCGAGACTGCAGAGCCGTACGACACGGCTACTACGAAGTGTAGTAGAAGAGCCAGGGGCGGCGCTACTTCAGAGCCGCCTCAGGGGGTCAGTGTCTTCGAGGCCTTGCGGATGCCGAAGGACGACACGATCTCGAAGATGCCGAGGACCACGAACCAGACCCCGACCACCAGCGCCAGCGTGACAATCGATTCGAGCGGTGACGCCAGGACGACGATGCCGGCGAGCAGACTGATGAGGCCGATGAAGATCGCCCATCCCCGCCCCGGCAGGTGCGGGTCCTGAATGGCCGAGACCGTCGTGGCGACGCCGCGGAAGATGAACCCGATGCCAATCCAGATGGCTAACAACAGGATTGCGTTGCCGAAATGGCGGAATGCCAAGATTGCCAGGATCAGCGACGCCGCGCCGCTGATGAACAATAAGATCCGGCTGCCCGCCGAGACGTGCAGGCTGAACGCGAAGATCACCTGCGCAACACCGGTGATCAGAAGGTAGGCGCCGAAGAAGATGGCGGCAACGACGATGGTTCTTCCGGGCCAAGCCAAGATCAGTACACCGAGGGCCAGCGACAGAATTCCCGACAACAGGGTCGATTTCCACAGATGCGGCAACAAACTTGGAGCAGGGGGAGATCCAGGTGTGGTTTGCATGGCCGCAGTGTGACACAAACGCTGCCTTGGGTATAGGGCACTTTGGGCTACACGTGGGCCGTGCGCGAATCCCCTGCCAGCAGATCGGTGGTTTCCTCGGTGGTTTCGCCGGCCGCCTTGCGCCCGATCAGATACCAGGTGCGCATGAGGCCTTTGCCCTTGACGTCGATGTGGCCGCGCTCCTGCAGCACGAAGTCGTCCTTGAGGCGCTCGTACATGGCTTCGGGCACCTGAATTCGGCCGACCGAGTCGGTGGATTCCATCCGGGACGCGACATTGACCGCGTCACCCCACACGTCATAGAAGAAGCGCCGGGAACCAACCACGCCGGCGACCACCGGTCCGCATGCCATGCCCACCCGCAGCGGAACCGCGTTGCCGTGCGGATCCTGCAGTCCGGCCGCAACATTGGCCATGTCGAGCGCGAAGTCCGCGAGGGCCTGCGCGTGGTCGGACCGGGCGCGCGGAACGCCGCTGACCACCATGTAGGAGTCGCCGCTGACTTTGATCTTCTCGAGTCCGTGCCTGTCCACCAGTGCGTCGAAGGCGCTGTACAACCGGTCCAGGAACCGCACCAGGTCGGCCGGGGCCGTGCCGCTGGCCCGCTCGGTGAATCCGACGATATCGGCGAACAGGACGGAGGCGTCGTCGAACTTGTCGGCGATGACGCTGCGGTCTGGCTCCTTGAGCCGCTCGGCGATGCTGGCCGGCAACATGTTGGCCAGCAACGCCTCCGAACGCTCGTACTGCGTTTCCATCATGGCCTCGGCGCGCGCGGTGTCACGCAGGGCGAACCACACCGTCACGACCACCATCACGACGCTGGAAATCGCCGTGACGATGAAACCGGTCGATTGGGCCCAGGCCGGCTGCAGCCCGGTGTCGCGGGGGACCAGGAACTCGACGGCGACGATGAGGCCGGCGGCGATGGCGGCCAGCGCGGACGCCAGCACGATGTGTTCGATCCCCAGTAACAACACGACGATGCAGGCGCCCACCAGGAAGAAGAACTGGGCGCCCGACCCGGTGCCGACGTCCACGCAGCTGGCAACGACGGACACGTACGCCGCGCCCATAAAGGTAAGCGGGGCAACCAGTTCGCCGAATCGCTGCAGCCACGGGACCATCGCAAAGATCATCGCGCCGAGGATGTTGATCGAGCTGACCTGCCACAGCCAGGTGCCGCCCAGGATCTGCACGAGCACGAAGCTCACGCTCACCATGACGGCCAGCCACGAGGTGATAGTCAGGATCCGGGCCCGGCGGGCGGCGCTGGCGGCGTAGTGCTGATTGCGGTCGCGGGTCTGCGCCCGCACTGCGGCTACGCAGTCCGGGCGTCTCGCCGAGCCGGCTGACACGGGTGGGGCGCCGCACTTCTTAGCCGCCACATTCAAAAGCGTAACCGCTGAGCTCGGTTCGTGGGCCAGTCAATGGGTCCCGACGACGCGCCGGATGCCCGTCGACAGGCTGGCGCTTCGGGGCATCGGAAAATTAAAAAAAGATTTTCCGCTGAAGGGGTTTACAAAATTATCCGACGTGTTATTAAACATATGTCGGGCTGTGATGTGGGTCATGTGTTCCTCTAATGCGGGGGTGCGGTGTGGCAAGTCTCAGCAGCAGGATCGGGATCGCGCTAATGCTGGCGTGCACCGCGGCGGCAACCCCCGCCTGTGGGGTCGGATGCGGCGGGGCGGGCTCGTTGTTGCGGGTGGCCACCGACTCGATGCAGAACGATCCGATGCAGGTCAACGTGGTGCACTCGGAAGAACAAGTGTGCATTAGCCGCTAACGCGGCAGTCGCAACCCGGCCGCGCTTGGCGCGTCATAGGTCGCTGATTGGCGCCTCGGCGGGGCCCCGAAAATGGCATGAATTCATCGTGTAACCGGCGCGATTCTATTTGAATGCAACTGTGCCCTTTATTGCGCGCGGTATTTAAATTCGGGCGAGTTCATACCTTTGGCACGGATTTTCCGCATTTAACAAACCTGGGGCTTGGAGGCACCGGTTTCGCGGGGATGCCGGGCCGGGGTCACCTCAGCTGGCATCGGTAGGCGAGGCAACTCGATCCGGGCCACCGGTACGCCCTGACGGGCCGTTGCTTGTCTGTCCCGCCTGTGGTGCCCTCGGTGGGATTCGAACCCACACTGGACGGGTTTTGAGTCCGTTTCCTCTGCCAGTTGGGATACGAGGGCTTACTCGGCCTCCTACCTTAGAGGCAGCCTCCCACCATAGAGGATTCGGCGTAGACACCCTTCTCACCGCCCCGAGGTCGCTGGCCTCGCACGTTCACGAGAGAATGTCCGTCATGACAGGCCCCACGACCGACACCACCGACGCCGCTGTGCCGCGCCGGGTCCTGATCGCGGAAGACGAAGCGCTGATCCGAATGGACCTCGCCGAGATGCTGCGGGAGGAGGGTTACGACATCGTCGGGGAGGCCGGCGACGGACAGGAGGCCGTCGAGTTGGCCGAACGACATCGGCCCGACCTCGTGATCATGGACGTGAAGATGCCTCGCCGCGACGGGATCGACGCGGCGTCCGAGATCGCCAGCAAGCGCATCGCACCAATCGTGGTGCTGACCGCGTTCAGCCAGCGCGATTTGGTCGAGCGCGCCCGCGATGCCGGGGCGATGGCCTACCTGGTGAAGCCCTTCACGATCAGCGACCTGATTCCGGCGATCGAGTTGGCGGTCAGCCGCTTCAGTGAGGTCACCGAGCTGGAACGCGAAGTGGCGACGTTGTCCGAGCGGCTGGAGACCCGCAAGCTCGTCGAACGCGCCAAGGGCCTGCTGCAGACGAAGCAGGGCATGACCGAGCCCGAGGCGTTCAAGTGGATTCAGCGCGCCGCCATGGACCGGCGCACCACGATGAAGCGGGTCGCCGAAGTCGTCCTGGAAACCCTCGACACCCCCGACGAGTAGCCCTGCGCGTCGTTCAGCGCGCCACGATCACCGACGAGCCGTGTCCGAACAGGCCCTGGTTGGCGGTGACGCCGACGGTGGCGTTCTCCACCTGCCGGCCGGTCGCCTGACCGCGCAGCTGCCAGGTCAGCTCGCAGACCTGCGCGATGGCCTGGGCGGGGATGGCCTCGCCGAAGCAGGCCAGACCGCCCGACGGGTTGACCGGGACCTTGCCGCCGATGGTGGTCGCGCCGCTGCGCAACAGCGCCTCGGCCTCGCCCTTGGGGCACAGCCCGAGGTGCTCGTACCAGTCGAGCTCGAGCGCGGTCGACAGGTCGTAGACCTCGGCCAGGCTGACATCCTCGGGCCCGATGCCCGCCTCGGCGTAGGCCGCATCCAGGATCTGATCCTTGAACACCCGCTCCGGTGCGGGCACCGTGGCGGTGGAATCCGTTGCGATGTCTGGTAATTCGGGCAGGTGCTGCGGGTAGCGGGGGGTGACCGTGCTGACCGCGCGCACCGATGGGACGCCGTCGAGCGAGCCGAGGTGCTTGCGGGCGAACTCGGCGCTGGCGACGATCAGGGCCGCCGCACCGTCGGAGGTGGCGCAGATGTCGAGCTGTCGCAACGGGTCGGCCACCACGGGGCTGGCGAACACGTCGTCGGCCGAAGCTTCCTTGCGGTAGCGGGCATTCGGGTTCTGCAGGCCGTGCCGCGAGTTCTTCACCTTCACCTGGGCGAAGTCCTCGGCCGTCGCGCCGTAGAGGTCCATCCGGCGACGCGCCAGCAGCGCGAAGTAGACCGGGTTCATCGCGCCGATCAGGTGGAACCGCTGCCAGTCTGGGTCGTTCTTGCGTTCTCCGCCGACGGGAGCGAACGCGCCCTTCGGGGTGGTGTCGGCGCCGATCACCAGCGCGACGTCGCAAAAACCGGCCAGGATTTGGGCCCGCGCGCTCTGCAGCGCCTGGGAACCGCTCGCACACGCGGCGTAGCTCGAGCTGACCGGGACGCCGTTCCAGCCCAGCTTCTGGGCGAACGTCGACCCGGCGATGAAGCCCGGGTAGCCGTTACGGATGGTGTCCGCGCCGGCGACCAACTGGATCTGTGTCCAGTCCAGGCCGGCCTCGGCCAGCGCGGCGCGTGCGGCGACCACCCCGTACTCAGTGAAGTCGCGGCCCCACTTGCCCCAGGGGTGCATGCCGGCGCCGAGAATGTACAGCGGTTCGGGCATCAGGCAATCCTCCACGCATAGACGAGGCGCTGTACGCCGTCGTCGTCGGTGAACAGCGGCATGGTGGTCAGCTCCATCTCCATGCCGACCTTCAAATCGGCGGCCAGCGTGCCCTCAACTACCTTGCCCAGCACGATGATTCCCTCGTCGGCCAGCTCGACCGCGGCGATGGCGAACGGCTCGAAGGGATCCGGGGCCGGGTAGGGCGGTGGCGGCGGATATCGGTTCTCGGTGTAGCTCCACAACGTTCCCCGGGTGGACAACGCGACGGGCTCCAGTGTGTCGCTGGCGCAGCCCGGGTTGGGGCAGTTGTTCTCGCGCGGCGGGAAGACATAGGTGCCGCACTCGGGGCACTTACCGCCGATCAAGTGGGCGCTTCCGGTGGCGTCGGTTGCGAACCATCCGTCGATAGCGGGCTCTTGGCTGGTGACCTCTGGCACTCGGCCAGACTACCCAGCCCCGATACAAAACTGAAACGTGTTGCAGTTCTGGCCCCGGGTGGTTGGGGCGCATGCCTCGTCGTACCGGATGCCTAGAGTGTGAGCCGTGAGTATCGCCAGCGAGGAGCAGACCAAGCCGACGCTGATGCTGCTGGACGGCAATTCGCTGGCCTTCCGCGCCTTCTACGCGCTGCCCGCCGAGAACTTCAAGACCCGCGGCGGCCTGACCACCAACGCGGTGTACGGCTTCACCGCAATGCTGATCAACCTGTTGCGCGACGAGGGCCCGACCCACGTCGCCGCCGCGTTCGACGTGTCCCGGCAGACCTTCCGTTCCGAGCGCTACCCCGAGTACAAGGCGAACCGCTCGTCGACGCCGGACGAGTTTCACGGCCAGATCGACATCACCAAAGAGGTGCTTAACGCGCTGGGCATCACGGTGCTGGCCGAGCCGGGCTTCGAGGCCGACGACCTCATCGCGACGCTGGCCACCCAGGCCGAGAACGAGGGCTTCCGCGTCCTGGTGGTCACGGGGGACCGGGACTCCCTGCAGCTCGTCAGCGACGACGTCACCGTCCTCTACCCGCGCAAGGGCGTCAGCGAACTCACCCGGTTCACGCCGGACGCGGTCGTCGAGAAGTACGGGCTGACCCCCACGCAATACCCGGACTTCGCGGCCCTGCGTGGCGATCCGAGCGACAACCTGCCAGGCATCCCAGGGGTCGGGGAGAAGACCGCGTCCAAATGGATCGTCGAATACGGCTCGCTGCAGGGGCTGGTGGACAATGTCGACTCAGTGCGCGGCAAGGTCGGCGACGCGCTGCGGGCCAACCTGGCCAGCGTGATCCGCAACCGCGAGCTGACCGATCTCGTCAAGGACGTGCCGCTGGCGCAGACCCCGGACACGCTGCGCATGCAGCCCTGGGACCGCGACCACATTCACCGGCTCTTCGACGACCTGGAGTTCCGGGTGTTGCGCGACCGGTTGTTCGACACCCTGGCGGCGGCAGAGCCCGAGGTCGACGCCGGTTTCGATGTCCGCGGGGGCGCGCTGCAGCCCGGCGAGCTGGCGGTGTGGCTGGCGGAGCACAGCTCGGGCAAGCGGTTCGGGCTGGCCGTCGTCGGCACGCATTTGGCCTACGACGCCGACGCCACCGCGGTGGCCATCGTCTCCGCCGACGGTGAGGGCCGCTACATCGACACCTCGACGCTGGATCCCGACGACGAGGCGGCGCTGGCGTCCTGGCTGGCCGACCCGGGTCCGCCCAAGGCGCTGCACGAGGCCAAGCTGGCGATGCACGACCTCGCCGGCCGGGGCTGGACGCTGGCCGGCGTCACCTCCGATACCGCGCTGGCCGCCTACCTGCTGCGGCCCGGGCAGCGCAGCTTTTCCCTCGAGGACCTGTCGCTGCGCTACCTGCGCAGGGAGTTGCGCGCGGAAACCCCTGAGCAGCAACAGCTTTCGCTGCTGGACGATTCCGAAGGAACGGACGACCAGGCGGTGCAGACGCTGATCCTGCGGGCCGTGGCGGTGCTGGATCTGTCCGACGCGCTCGACGAAGAGCTCGCCCGCATCAACTCCACGTCGCTGCTCGGCGGCATGGAGCTGCCGGTGCAGCGGGTGCTGGCCGGGATGGAACACACCGGTATCGCAGTCGATTTGGATCTGCTCGGCGAGCTGCAGAGCGATTTCGCCCACCAGATCCGCGACGCGGCCGAAGCGGCCTACGCGGTCATCGGCAAACAGATCAACCTGGGCTCGCCGAAACAGCTGCAGGCGGTGCTCTTCGACGAGCTGGAGATGCCGAAGACCAAGCGCACCAAGACCGGCTACACCACCGACGCCGACGCCCTGCAGTCACTGTTCGACAAGACGGGCCATCCGTTCCTGCAGCACCTGCTGACCCACCGCGACGCCACCCGGCTCAAGGTGACCGTCGATGGTTTGCTGAATTCGGTGGCCTCGGACGGGCGTATCCACACCACGTTCAACCAGACCATCGCGGCGACGGGCCGGCTGTCGTCGACCGAGCCGAACCTGCAGAACATTCCGATCCGTACCGAGGCCGGCCGGAGGATCCGCGACGCATTCGTGGTCGGCGACGGCTACAGCGAGCTGATGACCGCCGACTACAGCCAGATCGAGATGCGGATCATGGCGCACCTGTCCCGGGACGAGGGCCTGATCGAGGCGTTCAACACGGGGGAGGACCTGCACTCGTTCGTCGCGTCCCGCGCATTCGGCGTGCCGATCGACGAGGTCACCGCCGAGCTGCGCCGCCGGGTCAAGGCGATGTCGTATGGGCTGGCCTACGGATTGAGCGCCTACGGCCTGTCGCAGCAGCTGAAGATCTCCACCGAAGAGGCGAAGGAACAGATGGACGCCTACTTCGCCCGGTTCGGCGGGGTGCGCGACTACCTGATGAACATCGTGGAGCAGGCCCGCAAGGACGGCTACACCTCGACGGTGCTGGGCCGCCGCCGCTACCTTCCCGAGCTGGACAGCAGCAATCGCCAGGTGCGGGAGGCCGCCGAGCGGGCGGCGCTCAACGCGCCCATCCAGGGCAGCGCCGCCGACATCATCAAGGTCGCGATGATCGAGGTCGACAAGGCGATCAAAGACGCCGGACTGAAGTCCCGCATGTTGCTGCAGGTGCATGACGAACTCCTGTTCGAAATCGCCCCGGGCGAGCGGGACCAGCTCGAGGCGCTGGCCCGCGCGAAGATGGGCGGCGCCTATCCGCTCGATGTCCCGCTGGAGGTCTCGGTGGGCTACGGCCGTTCATGGGACGCGGCAGCGCATTGACGGCGGCGTCAGTGGACGAGGATGATCTGGCGGAGAGAAAATTGCCGCGAAATTCGCGTTGCCGTCACTTTCGCCGTGGGCAAATGCCCGGTGTCGCGCAAGTGGCGGGCCGCCCGGGTTTGGCCAGCGTGTACGCAGTCGAGTAACCTCAATAGATAAATCCCAGTTTTGTCCCTACGACCCAACCTGTCCGGAGCAACCCACCACATGCCGAGTCCCACCGTCACCTCGCCCCAAGTAGCCGTCAACGACATTGGCTCCAGCGAGGACTTTCTTGCCGCAATAGACAAAACGATCAAGTACTTCAACGATGGCGACATCGTCGAGGGGACGATCGTCAAAGTGGACCGGGACGAGGTGCTCCTCGACATCGGCTACAAGACCGAGGGCGTCATCCCCGCCCGCGAGCTCTCCATCAAGCACGATGTCGACCCCAGCGAGGTCGTTTCCGTCGGTGATGAGGTCGAAGCCCTTGTTCTCACCAAGGAGGACAAAGAGGGCCGCCTGATCCTGTCCAAGAAGCGCGCGCAGTACGAGCGCGCCTGGGGCACCATCGAGGAGCTCAAGGAGAAGGACGAGGCCGTCAAGGGCACCGTCATCGAGGTGGTCAAGGGTGGCCTGATCCTCGACATCGGCCTGCGTGGCTTCCTGCCCGCGTCGCTGGTCGAGATGCGTCGGGTCCGCGATCTGCAGCCGTACATCGGCAAGGAGATCGAGGCCAAGATCATCGAGCTGGACAAGAATCGCAACAACGTCGTGCTGTCGCGCCGGGCCTGGCTGGAGCAGACCCAGTCCGAGGTGCGCAGCGAGTTCCTCAACCAGCTGCAGAAGGGCGCCATCCGCAAGGGTGTCGTCTCGTCCATCGTCAACTTCGGCGCGTTCGTCGACCTTGGTGGTGTGGACGGTCTGGTGCACGTCTCCGAGCTGTCCTGGAAGCACATCGACCACCCGTCCGAGGTGGTCCAGGTCGGTGACGAGGTCACCGTCGAGGTGCTCGACGTCGACATGGACCGCGAGCGGGTTTCGTTGTCGCTCAAGGCAACCCAGGAAGACCCCTGGCGCCACTTCGCCCGCACGCACGCCATCGGCCAGATCGTGCCCGGAAAGGTCACCAAGCTGGTGCCGTTCGGCGCGTTCGTCCGCGTCGAGGAGGGCATCGAGGGCCTGGTGCACATCTCCGAGCTGGCCGAGCGCCACGTCGAGGTGCCCGACCAGGTGGTGGCCGTCGGCGACGACGCCATGGTCAAGGTCATCGACATCGACCTGGAGCGTCGCCGGATCTCGTTGTCGCTCAAGCAAGCCAACGAGGACTACACCGACGAGTTCGACCCGGCGAAGTACGGCATGGCCGACAGCTACGACGAGCAGGGCAACTACATCTTCCCCGAAGGCTTCGACGCCGAGACCAACGAATGGCTCGAGGGCTTCGACACGCAGCGCACCGAGTGGGAGGCCCGCTACGCCGAGGCCGAGCGCCGGCACAAGATGCACACCGCGCAGATGGAGAAGTTCGCCGCGGCCGAGGCGGCCGGTCACGCCGAGCAGTCGTCGGGCAACGGCGCGCCGCAGGAGAAGGCGGCCGGCGGGTCGCTGGCCAGCGACGCCCAATTGGCCGCCCTGCGGGAAAAGCTCGCCGGCAACGCGTAATTCGCTGCACGAATGCTGCGCATCGGGTTGACCGGTGGCATCGGCGCCGGCAAGTCGGCGCTGTCGGCCACCTTCGCGAAATGCGGTGCGGTGATCGTCGACGGCGACGTCATCTCGCGCGAGGTGGTCCAGCCGGGCACCGAGGGATTGGCGGCGCTGGTCGAGGCGTTCGGTGACGACATCCTGCTTCCCGACGGATCGCTGGATCGTCCCGCGTTGGCCGCCAAGGCCTTCCGGGACGACGAGGCGCGCCAGCGGCTGAACGGCATCGTCCACCCGCTGGTTGGCAAGCGCCGCGCCGAGATCATCGCCTCGGTGCCCGAGGATTCGGTTGTCGTCGAAGACATCCCGCTGCTGGTGGAGTCCGGCATGGCGCCGCTGTTCCCGCTCGTCGTCATCGTGTACGCCGACGTCGAGGTCCGGCTGCGACGGCTGGTCGATCAGCGCGGCATGCCCGAATCCGACGCCCGCGCCCGGATCGCCGCGCAGGCCAGCGACGAGCAGCGCCGCGCAGTCGCCGACATCTGGGTGGATAACTCCGGCAGTCCGGAGGAGTTGGTGCAGCGGGCCCATGGCGTGTGGGACCACCGGATACTGCCCTTCGCGCACAACCTGACTCAGCATCGGGTCGTCCCGGCGCCGGCGCGGTTAGTGTCGCCCGACCCGAGTTGGCCGGATCAGGCGCGGCGGATCGTGAACCGGTTGCGGACCGCCTGCGGCCACCGGGCGATTCGCGTGGACCACGTCGGTTCGACCGCCGTGCCGGACTTTCCGGCGAAGGACGTGATCGACGTGCAGATCACCGTGGAATCCTTGGCGGCCGCCGACGAACTCGTCGAGCCCCTGCTGGCCGCCGGCTACCCCCGCATCGAGCGCATCACCTCCGATGTCGCCAAGCCCGGTGCGCGCAGCGCCGTCGAGCGCTACAACCACAGTGACGATGCGGCGCTGTGGGACAAGCGGATTCACGCCTCGGCCGACCCGGGTCGCCCGACCAACGTGCATATCCGGGTCGATGGCTGGCCCAACCAGCAGTTCGCGCTGCTGTTCGTCGCCTGGCTGTCGGCCAGCCCCGAGGCGCGGGCCGACTACCTGTCCGCCAAGCGGTCGGCCGAAGCTCAGGCCGGCGGCGACGGCGCGTCCTACGCCGACGCCAAGGAGCAATGGTTCCCTGACGCCTACCGGCGCGCCTGGGAGTGGGCGGATTCGACGGGCTGGCGACCCTAGCCCGGATCAGCCGGGCAGCGGTGCACCGCACTGCAGCGCGCCGTTGTTGGGCTCGGCATTTCCGGGCGCCGGTTTCACCACCTGGTCGGCCTGGGTGAAAACGTTGTCGTCGACGTCGATCTCGCAGTGCACGTTCGCCGAATACGGAAAACGAAGCACTATCCGCATGCCGGCCTGCTGCGGGTCGGGCAGCACCGTGTTTGCCTCGAATGCGTTGCCGGGCATGGACGGAAGGTTGGTGGTGTTCGTCTGGCCGCCGTTGATGATGAAGGTGGCCTGACTGCCGGTGGTGAGCGCGTCGATGCGGGCGCGGTAGGTGATGTTGTGCAGGTCCGCCCGCGCGGTCGCCGGACTCAGTTGGGAGCCAACGGCGATGATCGTTACCGCGGTGATGGGCAGCAGCCTGCGGCCGGTGCAGCTCATAGTTGCCGACATTACGCTCAAGGTTATCCATGGACCAAGCGGTCAGGCCCGTGGCCCGCGCCACCCAAGGCGGACTGGCCGGCGCTGCTCTGCGACAAGCTTTCTGCGAACATGAGCCACCGGCAGTGGAACGACTGGGTCTCACCGGATGTCCCCTACATCGCGGTCTGCCCCGGCCTCCCGGTCCCGCCGGACTAGTCGCTCCCTCGAGCGGGTGGCTGGTGCCCCTCGGCGGCGCCGTGCAGCAGGTACCGTTCTTCCACCGCGCGGATCAGTTCGTGCCGGATGTGTTCCACATCGGCGGCGCGGCGGGCCACTACCTCGTCCTCCCAGGCCGCGACCTGCTTCGCCAGGTCCCTGTCGGTGATGGTCGAGGCCAGCCAGCGGGAGAAATCCCCGCGTTCGAGATGGTACTGCAGCGCCTGGTAATCGATATGGCTTATCGCGGAACGGAATTCGTGCATCGTCGCGGCCGGCCGGACGGATCGGTCATTGATGGTGTGGAAGTAGAACCGGCGGTCATCCGGAAGGCGGACATCGGCATATTTGTGGCGGTGCCGCACGTGGCCGGTCTGGCGCTCAGCGATGGTGAACGCGCGAGACGGCCCGCCGCCGAGGCTGACGGTGGCCCGTCGCACCGCGGTCAGGGCTGCGGCGTCGCCACTGTGGTGAGGGTCAGCACCACGTCACTGTTGTCGATCTCCTGGGCGGGCAGTGCGGCGGGCGCGAACGACGACAACACATAGCCGCCGCGTCGTGCCCAGCGTGCTTCCTCGTTGGTGCCGAGGAGGTGCGCCTCGTCGTAAATCACCCAGTGCGGGAATCCGTGTTCTTCACGATGCGCCTCCGCGGTCGATCGCAGCAGGTGCAAGTACTCGGCCTTATCTGGCTCGACGATCCCGGACATGTCCACCACCACACTGGAATGCGGGTTGAGGCTGTTGACCAATTCGGTGGGTTCGGGAAGGTAGTTGCGGCCATCGATCACCTCGACCCCGCTGAGTTCCCGTAGTTGTGTGTGGTCACCCTCGGGATCGATGACCAGGACGCAGTAGCCGGCCGAAATCCATCGCTCTGCCAGCAGGCCGACAAGGTAGCTTTTCCCCGAGCCGGCAGGGCCGGTCACGAGGATGCGGCCCTGGCTCCCCGGCACCCGGGTGGGGGTGTGGTCGTCGAAGGTGCCGATGTCGACCCATCGTCGCGGCGGGCACCAGCGTTGTGCCCCACTCAGGTACGGCCCGGTCAGCAGCTCCGCGACGCCGGCGCCGTCCGGTTCGGTAAGGACGAGATCGGCCCGCCGGCGCACGGACGAAATGGCATTGGCCACCGCGGCGCCGATCTCGGCGATGCCGAACAGCGACAAGTCGTTCTCCGCATCGCCGATAGCGACGGTGTTGTGCGGTGACATGTTCAGCTCGGTCAGGACCGCGCGCAGCCCGCTGCCTTTCGTGACACCCGCCGGCAGCACCATGAGTGCGGACCGGTTCCGGATGACCTGGCAATCCAGTTCCAGTTCGCCGATCACGTCCACGACGCTCGAGGCATGCTCACCGTCGGTGGCGACCATGACCTCGCCCCGGCGGGACGGCACCCCTCGTTCACCGAGCGCGTCGTCAAGGCTGCTGTCCACCGGGTCGGCCAACCTCGACGTGCGTCCCTTGATCACCATCACGGCACCGTTTTCCAGCACCAGCGCGTCGAAGTGGTCCGCGATGTGGGGGAATTCCGCCTGCAGTTCAGTTCGGATGCGGCCGGTGACCAGGACGGCGGTCAATCCTTTGTGCCGAGCACCGTAGATGGCGTCCAGCGTTTGGGGCGACAGCTGACCGTCCAAGGTCAATGTGCCGTCGAGATCGACTGCTATCACTTGGAAAAACGCCACGGCTTCCTCAGATCCGTTCGCCGGACGTCGGCGTTTGTCGGCTTGGCACTGCCGAAATTAGGGCCGCGGGCGCGCCGAGGATAGGGCCGTTAGACCTTGGTTCAGCCTTGCCGCGGCTTACCTCTCGCGCCAGGTGAGTTCCATCCCGTGGCCGGCCAGCCAGCGGGACAGGTCATAACCGTTGCGGGCCAACCCGGCCACGGCGTCCACGGCGCGCCGCACCGCCCGCTCGGCGTCGTCCGGGGTCAACAAGCCGAGCCGGACGGCATCCAGCAACTCGTCGACGTCGGCCAGGTCAGCGCCGTCGCCGGTGCGGACCTCGATGTCGAGGTAGTGATCTTCGGAACGCCAGACGTCGGGGCCGGGCGTGTACTCACCGACATCGAGGTAGTAGTCGTGGTCGCGTTCATGGCCCGGGTTGAAGTGAAAGACCGTGGCGCGCAAGCCGAGCGAAGGCAGCAGCCACGACTCGAGGTAGTGGAACTGGGCGCGGCCGGGAGTGGGGCGGGCCACGTAGAGGCCCCACGGATGCACCGCATAGTCGTCCACGGCCCGCACGATGCCTTTGGGATCGGTGTTGGTGCGGGCGACGAGGTCGAACGTCTCGTGCTTCGGCGGATGGATCATGCAACTCTAACGTCGAAGCCGGATTCTCCACCGCACGAAACCGGCATAGAACAGCGACAACGCCGCGAGCATGGCCATGTCGAGCAGCCAGACCTTCGACGTGTGCTGCCAGAACCGGTCCTGGGACAGCAGCGAATCGGGCACCAGGTGCCGCAGGTCGACCGTCGACGCCGCCGCGGCGTAGCCCCACCGCGCGGGCATCCCGAAGGACAGCTGGTCCAGCCCGATCCGTCCGGTCACGGGGACCATGCCGCCGCACAGCACCAGCTGGGCCATCACCGTCACCACGAACAGCGGCATGATCTGCTCGCTGGAGCGGACCAGCGACGAGATCGCCAGGCCGAGAATCGCCGAAGCCAGACAGGTCGCCGCGACGGTGGCGAACAGTTCGACGGTCGCCCCGATGGTCGAATGGCCGAGCAGGACGCCGCCGCGGGTCGGTGCGCTCTTGCCGATCACCACGATCGCGGTGATGATCGCCGACTGCAGGACCGCGAACCCGCAGTACACGGCGGTCTTCGCGAGCAGATACGCCGTGGTCGACAGCCCGACCGCTTGCTCGCGCTGGAAGATCGGGCGTTCGCCGACCAGGTCGCGGATGGTCAGCGCGGTGCCCATGAATGCCGCGGCCGGCATCAGCAGGGCCAGGATCTGCGCCGCTTCGTCGGGCGTCCCGGCGTTCGCGCCGGGCAGATGGAATCCGTTGCTGCCGGGAACGGTCAGGGACAGCGAGCCCAGGATGAACGGCAACAGGGCCAGGAAGACGAAGTACGCCCGGTCGGCCACCACCAGGCGGATCTGCCGCCGGGCGACCGTCGAAATCTGGCGTCGCACACTGGTATGCACCGGTTCGCCCAGAACCCCAGGCTCATCGGCCTTGTCCGGCAACAGTTTCTGCGGCCGCTTCTCGGCGTCACGTTGCTCCACGAAGCGCCGGTTGGCCTCGTCGGGATCGGCACCCACCTTCGTGAAGATCTTCGCCCAGTTGGTGGTTCCCATGGCTTCGCCGATCTGGTCCGGCGGGCCGCAATAGGCCGTCTTGCCGCCCGGGGCCACCAACAGCAGCTGATCGCAGGTCTCCAGGTAGGACAGCATGTGCGTCACCACGATCACCACCCGACCGGCGTCGGCCAGCTGCCGCAGCATCATCATGACCTGGTGATCCAGCGCCGGGTCGAGGCCGGAAGTCGGCTCGTCGAGGATCAACAGCGACGGGCCGGTGAGCAACTCGAGCGCCACCGAGGCGCGCTTGCGCTGACCGCCGGACAGCTTGTCCACCCGGGTGTCGGCGTGTTTGGTCAGGTCGAGCTCTTCGAGGACCTGAGCGACGATCTTGGCCCGGTCGGATTTGCTGGTGTCGGGCGGCAGGCGCAGTTCGGCGGCGTAGCCGAGGGCTTGGTTGATCGTCAGCTGCCGGTGCACCACGTCGTCCTGCGGGACCATGCCGATGCGGCTGCGCAACGACGCGTACTCGGTGTGAATGTCGTGACCCTCGAATGTAACCGAGCCGGAGCTGGGGGTGGTGTAACCGGCGATGAGCCTGGCCAGGGTGCTCTTGCCGGCGCCCGACCCGCCGATGACGGCGGTCAGGGTGCCGGGGCGCGCGATCAGCGAGATGTCGTCCAGCAGTTGTTTGCCGTTGTCGACGACGTACTTGACGTTGCGCACCTCCAGACCGCCGGTGCGCGTCGCGGCCTCGCTGCGTGGGGTCAGGGTGCCGTCGCGAAAAACGAGGTCGACGTTGCCGATGGTGACGACGTCGTCATCGGACAGGATCGCCGACCCGACCCGGGTGCCGTTGACGAAGGTTCCGTTGATGCTGTTGTCCCGGATTTCGCTGCCGAGCGGCGTCTGCACCAGCGTCGCATGCTGGCGTGAGGCCAACACGTCGGAGACCACGATGTCGTTCTCCGCGGCCCGGCCGATCGTCTTGGCGCCCGGGGTTCCCGCGGCGGCCGACGCGCGCGGTGAGAGCAGCTTCACAAACCGCGTTGCCAGGTTCGACACGTCGGCCGTCTTGGCGTCGACCACGGTGAGTTCGGCGGGTGGCGTCGCGACCGGCTGGGGCGGCGCGGCGTGCACGACGGTGCGCTCGTCGAGCGGTGTGCCGCGGACGCCCGGCGCGGGCACGGGCCTGTTCGGCATCTGACGCGGCGGCGAAACCGGCTGGCGGGGCGGTGAATTCGGTGGCCCGCCCGACGGCCTGGGGGGCACCGGCCGGGCCGGCGCCGCGTTGGCGCCGCCGCGGCCGGGATTCCTGACGGGATTCGTTTGCTCGGGAAGCGCCGACCAGGCCAGCGTCGGCGGTCCGGCCTCCGGGCTCGGCCGCGACCTGCCGGGCCGATCGGTGTAGCCCTGCTGCGGTCCGATCGCGAAGGTCAGCCGCGGTCCCCGCGGATTGCCGACGTGAATGCTCTGGCCGTCGTGGATATCGATGACCGGCATCCGGTAGCCGTTGAGATAGGTGCCGTTCAGCGACCCGTTGTCTATTGCCAGCCATCGGCCTTGATCGAAACGCAGGATCAGGTGGGCCCGCGAGATCCGTGGATCGGCGATGCGCACGTCGGCCTGGGTGTCGCGGCCGATGACCACCTCGTGGCCGGCCGCGAAGGATCGTTGGGACCCGTCGTGCCGAATCGTCAGGATGGGCGGGGCGGGTCGAGTCACTACTCAAGTATCGGTGCGTTCGGTGAGTGGTCTCTATTGGGATCGCCTGTGATTTCGCTATGTTTCGGTTCGGCCACTCATAACCGTTTCATAGCTTGCTGAGGCGAACCCCCCACCGGGATCCGGCATGATCTGAACGGAGGGGGAGTTTCGGGGCGCGCCGGGCACACCGTGGTGCCGGCCCGCAGCGCCGAGGCGACGCACGGCCCCAGTCGTGATGCAGGTGCCCAGGGAGGCGGGCCGCGTCGAAGGCTGGGGCAGCGGACAGGGACGAGGGGATAGATGGATGAACACCGGGGGACTACCCGGCGCATCGGCGCCGGGCGGCGGCTGCTGAGCAGCCGACGTCAGGCCGGTGCGGCGATGCGTGCGGGCTTTCACTCGCTGCCCGCGGTGACGATCTCCCATCTGTTCCGCCGCGTTCCCCCGGTCAGCTCGCGCCCGAGCGTGGAGCCCGAGGCCGCGCGGCAGGCCGACGGGTCCCGCCCGTCGATAACCGGCGGGGCGCCGTTCGCGGGCTACACGATTCTGCGGCAGCTGGGCGCCGGCGGCATGGCCGAGGTGTATCTGGCCCTGCATCCCCGGTTGCCGCGCCGCGACGTGATCAAGGTGCTGGCGGAGGCGGTCACGGCCGATCCCGAATTCCGCGAAAGGTTCAACCGCGAGGCCGATCTCGCCGCAACGCTGTGGCATCCCCACGTCGTCGGCGTGCACGACCGCGGCGAATTCAACGGCCACCTTTGGATTTCCATGGACTACGTCGAGGGCACCGACGCCTCCCGGCTGGTCAAAGAGCGCTACCAGGACGGAATGCCGATCCAGGAGGTGTGCGCCATTGTCCACGCCGTCGCGGGCGCGCTCGACTACGCGCACGACCGCGGGCTGCTGCACCGCGACGTCAAACCGGCCAACATCCTGCTCACCCACCCGGAAGACGGCGAACGCCGAATTCTGTTGGCGGACTTCGGGGTCGCACGTCACCTGGGCGACATCAGCGGGATCACCGAGACCAACGTCGCCGTGGGGACGGTGGCCTACGCCGCGCCGGAACAGCTGACCGGGTCCAACATCGACGGGCGGGCAGACCAATATGCCTTGGCCGCAACGGCTTTCCATCTGCTCACCGGTGCGCCGCCGTTTCAGCACTCGAATCCGATCGCGGTGATCAGCCAGCACCTGCACGAGGATCCGCCCCGGCTCAGCGATTACCGCCCGGAGTTGGCGCATCTCGATGAGGTGTTCCACCAGGCCTTGGCCAAGCAACCCGGGGACAGGTTCGAGCGGTGCCGCGCGTTCGCCGCCGCCGTCAGTGAGCGATCCGACGGCGCCGCGCAAGCCGGCCCACGCGCCCGGCCCCGCACCGTCGCTGCGGCGATGAACCACCGGCTCTCGGCGCGGACGCGGTGGGCGGTCGGGTTGGTGTGCGCGATGCTGATCGCCGTGGCGGCCACCTGGTCGGTGCTGTACTCCTTCGAGCCGGACACCCCGCCGGCCAACCCGGCGCTCGCGTCGAAGCCGTCCGTCCCCACGCCGAGTGCCGCGCCGGCAAGATCCGGCGGACCGGTACTCAACGGGAGCTACAAGCTGGACTACGACCAGAGCAAGCGGACCACCAACGGCGTCGCGATCCGTCACGACGGCCCCGCCACCGGCTGGTGGGCTTTCAGCTCGGCGTGCACCACCAACGGATGCGCGGCCACCGGGACCCGGCTGGACAACGCCACCCACCAAACGGCCGACGGAGGCAAGACTGACACGCTGCACTTCGTCGGCGGCTACTGGCAGGGCGCGCCTCAACAGGAGCGGATGGACTGCACGCCGCCCAACGGCCAGGCCACTGCGACCCAGCAGGAGACGCTGGTGTGGTCGCTGGCGCCCCAGGCCGACGGCACGTTGCGCGGCACCGTGACCGAGACCGTGCTGAACAACGAGTGTGGTGCGCAGGGCGCGGTGGTGCGGGTGCCCGTGGTGGCGACCCGGGTCGGCGACGTGCCGGCCGGCGTGAACCTGGGCGACCCCGCCCAGGCCGTCGCCACGTCGACGGCCGCCTCGGCCCCGGCGCCGCCCGTGCTCGGCGCGGTGTGCGGCGACGTCGGCAAGCTGGCCTACGACCCCACCAACAGCGAGCAGATCGTCTGCGAGGGCAACAGCTGGGCCAAGGCCCCGATCACGATGGGCGTGCACGCTTCCGGCAGCTCGTGCGACCGGCCGGGCACCTCGGTGTTCGCCATGACCACCTCGAACGACGGCTACCTGCTGCAGTGTGACCCGGTCACGCGGACGTGGACCCATCCCGCGGGATAGCGGCTGTCCGCACCAATAGCCGCCTTTCGAATCTGATATCACCGGCGCTAGCAAGTTCGCGGATCGTCTTGTCCATTCGCCCCGGTACTCCTGTGACGGATGTGGCTGTGCTCGCCGGGCACGCGACACTTGTCGGTGCGCGGTTCTAACCTGTTGGCATGGCTTTCGCCACGGAACATCCGGTACTCGCCCATTCGGAATACCGCGCGGTCGACGAGGTCGTGCGCGTCGGCGGCCACTTCGAGGTGGTCAGCCCGCACGCGCCCGCCGGCGACCAGCCGGCCGCCATCGACGAGCTGGAACGGCGCATCAGGGCGGGGGAGCGTGACGTGGTGCTGCTCGGTGCCACCGGCACGGGCAAGTCGGCCACCACCGCCTGGCTCATCGAGCGGCTGCAGCGGCCCACGCTGGTCATGGCGCCGAACAAGACGCTGGCCGCCCAGCTGGCCAACGAACTGCGAGAGATGTTGCCGCACAACGCCGTTGAGTACTTCGTGTCGTACTACGACTATTACCAGCCAGAGGCGTACATCGCCCAGACCGACACCTACATAGAGAAGGACAGCTCGATCAATGACGACGTGGAGCGGCTGAGGCATTCCGCGACGTCGTCACTGCTGTCGCGGCGCGACGTCGTCGTGGTGGCCTCGGTGTCGTGCATCTACGGCCTGGGCACGCCGCAGTCGTATCTGGACCGCTCCGTGGAACTCAGCGTCGGCACCGAGGTGCCCCGCGACGCCCTGCTGCGGCTGCTGGTCGACGTGCAGTACACCCGCAACGACCTGTCCTTCACCCGCGGCTCCTTCCGGGTGCGCGGCGACACCGTCGAGATCATCCCCTCCTACGAGGAACTGGCGGTGCGCATCGAGTTCTTCGGCGACGAGGTCGAGGCGCTGTACTACCTGCACCCGCTGACCGGCGACGTGATCCGCCAGGTCGACTCGCTGCGGATCTTCCCGGCCACCCACTACGTCGCCGGCCCGGAGCGGATGGCCCACGCGATCTCGACGATCGAGGAGGAGCTGGCGGCACGGCTGGCCGAGCTGGAGGGCCAGGGCAAGCTGCTGGAGGCGCAGCGGCTGCGGATGCGCACCAACTACGACATCGAGATGATGCGCCAGGTCGGCTTCTGCTCGGGCATCGAGAACTACTCGCGGCACATCGATGGCCGCGGACCGGGCTCGCCGCCGGCGACCCTGCTCGACTACTTCCCGGACGACTTTCTGCTCGTCATCGACGAGTCACACGTCACGGTGCCCCAGATCGGCGGCATGTACGAGGGCGACATGTCCCGCAAGCGCAACCTGGTCGAATACGGGTTCCGCCTGCCCTCCGCATGCGATAACCGCCCGCTGACGTGGGAGGAATTCGCCGACCGGATCGGGCAGACGGTGTACCTGTCGGCCACCCCCGGCCCGTACGAACTCAGCCAGGCCGGCGGCGAATTCGTCGAGCAGGTGATCCGGCCGACCGGACTGGTGGACCCGAAGGTGGTGGTCAAGCCGACCAAGGGGCAGATCGACGACCTGATTGGGGAGATCCGCAAGCGCACCGCCGCCGACGAGCGGGTGCTGGTCACGACGCTGACCAAGAAGATGGCCGAAGACCTCACCGACTACCTGCTGGAGATGGGCATCCGGGTGCGCTATCTGCACTCCGAGGTGGACACCCTGCGCCGGGTGGAGCTGCTGCGCCAGCTGCGGCTGGGCGAGTACGACGTGCTCGTCGGCATCAACCTGCTCCGGGAGGGTCTGGACCTTCCCGAGGTGTCGTTGGTGGCGATCCTGGACGCCGACAAGGAGGGCTTCCTGCGGTCCTCGCGCAGCCTGATCCAGACGATCGGCCGGGCCGCCCGCAACGTCTCCGGCGAAGTGCACATGTACGCCGACTCCATCACGGACTCGATGAAGGAGGCGATCGACGAGACCGAGCGCCGTCGGGCCAAGCAGGTCGCCTACAACGAGGCCCACGGCATCGACCCGCAGCCGCTGCGCAAGAAGATCGCCGACATCCTCGACCAGGTCTATCGCGAGGCCGACGATACCGAAACGGTGGGGATCGGCGGCTCCGGACGCAACTCCTCCCGGGGTCGGCGCGCCCAGGGCGAGCCGGGCCGCGCCGTCAGCGCGGGCGTGTTCGAGGGCCGCGACACGACCAGCATGCCGCGCGCCGAACTGGCCGACCTGATCAAAGACCTCACCGCGCAGATGATGGCCGCCGCGCGTGACTTGCAGTTCGAGCTGGCCGCGCGCTTCCGCGACGAGATCGCCGACCTGAAGAAGGAACTGCGGGGGATGGACGCCGCCGGCCTGAAATGAGTTTGCTGGCAGCGCATCTCGGATCGTCACTCTCGCGACACCCCATACGGTAGAAGGGTGACCGACACCGCGACCGTCACCGGCGGCTGGGATCAGCTGCTGGGAGCCAGGTATCTGAGGACTTCCATCCTGCTGGCCGGCGGAGTGGCCCTGTACGCCACCAACGAGTTCCTGACCACCAGTTTGTTGCCCAACACCATCGCCGAAATCGGCGGCAGCCGGCTCTATGCCTGGGTGACCACCCTGTACCTGGTGGGGTCCGTGGTCGCGGCGGCGATGGTCAATCCGATGCTGCTGCGCGCGGGGGCGCGCTCGTCCTACCTGACCGGACTCGCCGTGTTCGGTGTCTCCAGCCTGGTTTGCGCGGCGGCGCCGAACATGCACGTTTTGATCGCCGGGCGTGCCCTGCAGGGCGTGGCCGGCGGGCTGCTGGCCGGCCTCGGATACGCCGTGATCAATTCCGCCCTGCCGCGGGTGCTGTGGACGCGTGGCTCGGCGCTGGTGTCCGCGATGTGGGGAGTGGCGACGGTGGTCGGCCCCACCACGGGTGGTCTTTTCGCCCAGCTCGGCTTGTGGCGCTGGGCCTTCGTGGCGATGGCGGTGCTTACCGGCCTGATGGCCATGTTGGTGCCGGTCGCGCTGGCCCGCGTCGAACCGAGCACCGCCATGCCGTCGAAGAAGGTGCCGGTGCGGTCGCTGCTGCTGATCGGTGCCGCCGCGCTGGCGGTCAGCGTCGCCCAGATTCCGCGCAACACGCTGGCGACGTTCGCGTTGCTCGCCGCCGGCATCGCGCTGGTGGGCGTGTTCGTGGTCGTCGATTGGCGGACGCACGCGGCGATATTGCCACCGAGCGTGTTCGGCCCCGGGCCGTTGAAGTGGATTTACCTGACCATGGGCGCGCTGATGGGCGCCGCGATGGTGAACACCTACGTGCCGCTGTTCGGCCAGCGGTTGGCGCATCTGACCCCGATCGCGGCCGGTTTCTTGGGAGCCGCGCTGGCGCTCGGCTGGACGGTCAGCGAGATCGTCAGCGCATCGCTGGAAAGCCCCCGCACGATCGGGCGGGTGATCGTGGCGGCGCCGATTGTCGCGGCGTCCGGCCTGGCCCTGGCCGCGGTCGCACAACGCGGCGACACGTCCCCCTGGACGGCCGCGCTGTGGGCCACGGCGCTGCTGGTGGCCGGGACCGGGATCGGAATGGCCTGGCCGCATCTGTCGGCGCGCGCGATGGCCTCGGTCGACGACCCCGCCGAGGGCAGCGCCGCCTCGGCGGCCATCAACACCGTCCAGCTGATTTCCGCGGCGATCGCCGCAGGTCTGGCGGGGGTGGTGGTCAACACCGCCAAGGGCGGCGACGGGATGGCGGCGCACTGGCTGTTCACGGTGTTCACCGCGCTGAGCGCCGCGGGTGTGGCGGTTTCCTACCGCGCGACCCGCGGCGTGCGCGAGGCGCTGCCGGTCGGCTAGTCCGCGCTGAGCTCTTGCCCCGTCAACTACCCGACAATTGGCGGTTCACGCCGTCGGCAAAGCGGCAATCAGCGCGTGGACTTCACCACTTGGGAGTAATGGAACTGCCAACGTTCGACAATGCGGAAACCGAGATAACTCGGGAACCGATAAGCCGGGGCGCGCCCGAATGCAGGTCCCGGCGGCAATGACGGTCCGGATTGATGGTCGGGCAGCGATGGTTCTTTATTGGTAATTGTCCAGATTGCGGGACATTTGTTGATTTTGGCCGTGGTCAGCCACACGGCGACGTGGCCGTCCCACAGCGACCCCACCTTCGGCCCGTAGGCGCCGCGTTCGACGTCGATGAGTGACCGGAAGGCCGCGGGCCGGGTGGCCAGCAGGGCGCGGATCGGCCCGGGCCGCCACGGCACCGTGTTGTCGACCAGCAGGCAGTCACCCGGCGCGGCATGGGAGCTGATCAGATCGGCCACCTGGCTGTAGTCCCAGCCCTCCTTGGCGTACGGCCAGCGCTGGACGAACAGGTAGTTCGGCACCGCGGCGACGGCGCAGGCCAGCACCACTCCGGCGATGGGCCAGGGTTTGCGGGCGACCGTCACGATGCAGACGGCCAGGACCACGGCCATCGCGGGCGCGGTGAAGATCAGGTAGCGCGGGTAGTAGATCGGCTCGCTGACCGCCGAATAGATGACCACGAGCGCGGTGGGGATGACCAGCCACGCCGAGCAGACGATCAAGAGCCGACGCGTGTCGCCGGCGGGGGGCCGAACGCCGGCCAGCCGGGCCGCGACCGCCGCCACGATGAGGACGGCGGACAGGATGGCGAACGGGACGCTGTGGTCGAAATACTGGCGCAGGATGATGTCGAACGCGTAATGCCAGCTGACCGGGTAAATCCAGTTGACCTGCCATACCTGCGCGTGGGCGAACACGAGGAACGGCGTCATGGCCGCGACCGCGACGGACGAGCTGATCGCCCACCGAATAACCGCGGATTTGCGCGCCTTTTCGGGCGCCAATAGCGGCACCATTACGGCGTAGACCGGCACCAACAGCACCATGTTCAGATTGAGCAGAATCGAGAGCATCAACGCCAGCGCGTAGCAAACCCACAGTCGCGGTCTGTTGCGCCGGGCGGCGACGACGAGCAATACGGTCAACCAGACCGCCGCGGCGGCCGCGAAGGCGTAGGGCCGCGCCTCCATGCCCGCCCAGGTGGTGCGCGGCAGGATGGCGAACACGACACCCGCGCAAACCGCGGCCGGCCGGGTCGAGAACTGCCTGGTGAACACCGTGACGCCCGCGGCGGCGGCGCCCACCGCCAGGGCGCTGGGCGCTCGCGACCAGAACTCCGTCGGCGGGAACAGGGCGAACCAACCGTGCATCAGCAGGTAGTACAGCCCGTGCACGGCGTCGATGTGGCCCAGCAGCCGCCACAGCTCCGCCAGCGTCCGGCTCCCGGCGGCCGAGATGGTCGCCCCCTCGTCGAACCACAGGGAGGGCCTACAGGCCCACGCGCCGCTGACCACGGCCGCGAACACGGCGATCGCCCACGGATCGAGCAACCGCCCGGACGAACGCGCGGGCGCGGGCTCCTCGACTCCGTCCGCGGCGCGCTGCTCGATGGTGGGCATGGACATGATGCTTGTCACTGTAAAGCCGAGTCGTGGGGCCGGCTCACAAATCGCGCCCCGGCCATTCGCGCCACGCGTCCGCATTCGGCGAAAAGCTGCGTTATGCAACGCTTTCCGCGTCGGACCTGAGCATTTGATTGTTTCGCCATCGGCGATATTGTCCGCTGGCGCGGCGCGGCCCCGCAAATTGTCGACACGCCGCGCCACGCGGTGTCGCTAATCAGTTCCCTTTACGCCGGGCAAACGCGATAGTGTCTTGGGTTGGCTGACCAACCGAAACTGGGAGGGTTAATGGGCGCCTATCAGACTGTGGTGGTGGGAACCGATGGCTCGGACTCGTCAATGCGTGCGGTGGACAAGGCGGCGCAGATCGCCGGGCCGGACGCCAGGCTGATTGTCGCTTCGGCATACCTGCCCCAGCATGAGGACAGCCGGGCCGCCGACGCGCTGCGCAACGAGAGCTACAAGGTGTCCGGCACCGCGCCGATCTATGCGATCCTGCAGGACGCCAAGGAGCGGGCGCACAAGGCCGGGGCCAAGAACGTCGAAGAGCGCCCGATCGAAGGCGCCCCGGTCGACGCGCTGGTCAAGCTGGCCGAGGACGAGAAGGCCGACCTGCTGGTCGTCGGAAACGTCGGACTGAGCACCATCGCGGGCCGGTTGCTCGGATCGGTGCCCGCCAACGTGTCGCGGCGCGCCAAGGTGGACGTGCTGATCGTCCACACCACTTCGTAGCTCGCCTACCAGCCTCGTTCGCGCCATTCGCCGAGGTGAGGGCGTTCGGCGCCGAGCACCGTGTCGTCGCCGTGACCGGGATAGATGACGGTGGCGTCGTCGTACACGTCGAACACCCGGGTGGTGACGTCGTCCAGGAGCTGCGCGAAATCGCCCGGCTGCCATGTCTTGCCGACGCCGCCCGGGAACAGGCAGTCGCCGGTGAACAGCTGAGTGACCCCGCCCGTGGCGGGCCCGTCGAGGGCGAGCGCGATCGAGCCGGGCGTGTGCCCGCGCAGGTGGATGACCTTGAATCGCAGCTCGCCGATCTGCACCGTGTCGCCGCCCGCCAGCAAACGGTCTGGTTTGACCGGCAGTGCCTCGGCGTCGATCTGGTTGGCGGCGGTCGGCGCCCCGGTGGCCGCGGCCACGGCCTCCAGCGCCTGCCAGTGGTCGAAGTGCTGATGGCTGGTCACGATCAGCGACACCTTGGGTGCGTTCTGCCGGATCAGCCCGATCAGGACGTCCGCGTCGTTGGCGGCGTCGATCAACAACGTCTCCCCGGTCGCGGAACATGTCACCAGATACGCATTGTTGTCCATAGGGCCCACCGACGCCTTTAGGATCGTGGCGCCGGGTAGGGTCCGGCGGGCCGCAGTGCCAGGGTCGACGTGTCCGGTGTAGTTGTCGCTTACCTTGTCGGGGGCAGTCATAGCGGCCACGTTACTGGTCAAACGTTTGTTGTCGGTACGGGCACATAGCATGGAATGCGCCGTGCGCATTACCGGCTGCAGTACGTAAAAGATCCACTGAAAGAGGGCAGCGTGGCTGACCGCCTGATCGTCAAGGGCGCCCGCGAACACAACCTGCGGGGCGTCGACCTCGACCTACCGCGCGACGCGCTGATCGTCTTCACCGGGCTGTCGGGGTCGGGCAAATCGTCGCTCGCGTTCGACACGATTTTCGCCGAGGGCCAGCGCCGATACGTCGAGTCGCTGTCCGCCTATGCGCGCCAGTTCCTGGGCCAGATGGACAAGCCGGACGTCGACTTCATCGAGGGCCTGTCCCCGGCGGTGTCCATCGACCAGAAGTCGACCAACCGCAACCCGCGGTCGACGGTCGGGACGATCACCGAGGTGTACGACTACCTGCGGCTGCTCTACGCGCGCGCCGGCACGCCGCACTGCCCGGTCTGCGGCGAGCGGATCGCCCGCCAGACGCCCCAGCAAATCGTCGACCAGGTGCTGGTGATGCCGGAAGGTACCCGCTTCCTGGTGCTCGCCCCGGTGGTGCGCACCCGCAAGGGCGAGTTCGCCGACCTGTTCGAGAAGCTCAACGCGCAGGGCTACAGCCGGGTTCGGGTGGACGGCGTGGTGCACTCGCTGACCGATCCGCCCAAGCTGAAGAAGCAGGAGAAGCACGACATCGAGGTGGTGGTGGACCGCCTCACCGTCAAGGCCAGCGCCAAGCAGCGGCTCACCGATTCCGTGGAGACCGCGCTGAACCTGGCCGACGGAATCGTGGTGCTGGAGTTCGTCGACCACGAGCACGACGCCCACAACCGCGAGCAGCGCTTCTCCGAGAAGCTGGCGTGTCCCAACGGGCACGCGCTGGCGGTCGACGACCTCGAGCCGCGATCGTTCTCGTTCAACTCGCCCTACGGCGCCTGCCCCGAGTGCACCGGCCTGGGGATCCGCAAGGAGGTCGACCCCGACCTGGTGGTGCCCGATCCCGAACGCACGCTGGCCGAAGGTGCGGTCGCCCCGTGGTCGACGGGCCACACCGCGGAGTACTTCACCCGGATGATGGCCGGGCTCGGCGACGAGATGGGCTTCGACGTCGACACGCCGTGGCGCAAGCTGCCGGCCAAGGCGCGCAGGGCGATCCTCGAGGGGTCCGACCATCAGGTGCATGTGCGCTACCGCAACCGATACGGCCGAACCCGTTCGTACTACGCCGATTTCGAGGGCGTGCTGGCATTCCTGCAGCGCAAGATGGCCCAGACCGAATCCGAGCAGATGAAGGAACGCTACGAGGGTTTCATGCGTGACGTGCCCTGCCCGGAGTGCGAGGGCACCCGGCTCAAGCCGGAGATCCTGGCGGTGACGCTGCGCGCGGGGGACCGGGGAGCCAAGTCCATCGCCGAGGTCTCCGAGGTGTCGATCTCGGACTGCTCGGACTTCCTCAACGCGCTCACCCTGGGGCACCGGGAGCAGGCGATCGCCGGGCAGGTGCTCAAGGAAATCCAGTCGCGGCTCGGCTTCCTGCTCGACGTGGGGCTGGACTACCTGTCGTTGTCGCGCGCGGCGGCCACGCTGTCCGGCGGTGAGGCGCAACGCATCCGGTTGGCCACCCAGATCGGGTCCGGCCTGGTGGGCGTGCTCTATGTGCTCGACGAGCCGTCGATCGGGCTGCACCAGCGTGACAACCGTCGCCTTATCGAAACCCTCACGCGGCTCAGGGATTTGGGCAACACCCTGATCGTCGTCGAGCACGACGAGGACACCATCGCGCACGCCGACTGGATCGTCGACATCGGTCCGCGGGCCGGTGAGCACGGCGGCGAGATCGTGCACAGCGGGACGTACGCCGAGCTGCTGGCCAACGAGGAGTCGATCACCGGTGCCTTCCTGTCGGGCAAGGAGGCCATCGAGATGCCGGCGATCCGGCGTCCGGTCGACCGCAAGCGTCAGCTCACCGTCGTCGGCGCGCGCGAGCACAACCTGCGCGGCATCGACGTCTCGTTCCCACTCGGCGTGCTCACCTCGGTCACCGGCGTGTCCGGCTCGGGCAAGTCGACGCTGGTCAACGACATCCTCGCCACGGTGCTGGCCAACCGGCTCAACGGTGCCCGGCTGGTACCGGGGCGGCACACCCGGGTGACGGGCCTGGACCACCTGGACAAGCTGGTGCGGGTCGACCAGTCCCCGATCGGTCGCACGCCGCGGTCCAACCCGGCCACCTACACCGGCGTGTTCGACAAGATCCGGACCCTGTTCGCGGCCACCACGGAGGCCAAAGTCCGTGGCTACCAACCGGGCCGGTTCTCGTTCAACGTCAAGGGCGGCCGCTGCGAGGCGTGCACCGGCGACGGCACCATCAAGATCGAGATGAACTTCCTGCCCGACGTGTACGTCCCCTGCGAGGTCTGCCACGGTGCGCGCTACAACCGCGAAACCCTGGAAGTGCACTACAAGGGCAAGACCATCTCCGAGGTGCTGGACATGTCGATCGAGGAGGCGGCGGAGTTCTTCGAGCCGATCACCGGCATCCACCGCTACCTGCGCACGCTCGTCGACGTCGGCCTGGGCTACGTCCGGCTGGGCCAGCCCGCCCCGACGTTGTCCGGTGGCGAGGCGCAGCGCGTCAAACTGGCCGCCGAACTGCAGAAGCGCTCGACGGGGCGGACGGTCTACATCCTCGACGAGCCCACCACCGGACTGCATTTCGACGACATCCGCAAGCTGCTCACCGTCATCAACGGGCTGGTGGACAAGGGCAACACGGTCATCGTCATCGAGCACAACCTGGACGTGATCAAGACGTCGGACTGGATCGTCGACATGGGGCCAGAGGGTGGTGCCGAGGGCGGAACCGTTGTCGCCGAAGGCACTCCGGAGGATATCGCCGCGGTGCCGGAAAGCTACACCGGGAAGTTCCTGGCCGAGGTCATCGGCCGCGCCGCCCCGCCGCGGCGGTTGAAGCGGCGGCGCAAAGCCACCGCCTGATCCGCCGTCAGCCGGGGATCTTGGTCGCCATCTGGTTGGCGATCAACCTGGCCTGGTTGATGGTTCCCGGTGCGCAGACGTTGACGTCAAGGACCACGTTGGACACCGCCTCCATGACGTGCTGGCACACCACCGCGGTGTTGGCCAGTGTGCGCTGAATGGCGATGTTGGGCGGGTTGCCGCTGATCTGCCCGAAGGTCCATTCGAACGGGGCTTTGTCGCTGGGCTGGGTCACGGTCTTCCCCCCACAGTCCCGCCATTGGGTCCACTGGTCGGTCACGAATCCCCGGGCCTGGTCGGCGGACGCGAAGATCACCGCCCCCTGCGCGACGACGTAGGCGGGGTTGCTGTTCGGCTTCTTCAGCAGCTGGGCGAGCATCGCGGTGTAGCCGCTGCTCTTGTACGTCCGGGTTTGGAAACCGATGAGCGCCCCGAGGCACTTGTCGTCCGACAGCGTGTTGCCGGGGCCCGGGTCCGTCATCTCGGTGACGTTGTGGTCGAGGATGATCCCGGTGGTGCCGACCAGGACGTTGATCTGGTCGACCGGAAGCAGGAGCGAATCCAGTTGTGCGGGAGCCACTGTCGGGGCGGCGCCGCTGGTCGCTGCGCTCGTGGTGGGGGGAGCGGCGGTGGTCGTCGTTGGGGAGGCGTCGGGCGGGGGATCACCGGACTTTCCGACCGCCAACCACACCCCGGTGCCCGCGATCACCGCGACGACGAGCGCGAGGGCACCGATGACCAGCCCCAGCCGGCGCCGCGGTGGTGCGGGCGGCGCCCATGGCGCGACGGGTGGAGTCGCGAACCACGCCGGATGCGGCGGTGCGGGCTGGGCCCGAAACTGCTGCGCGTTCGGCGGCGGCGCGAAATGTTGGCTGTGCTGGATCAGCTCGGTCGCCTCGCGTTGGTCCGGGGCGCTCAGCGCGTGCAGGGCCGCTTTCGCGAGATCGCCTGCGGTCGTGTAGCGGTCGTTCGGATCCTTGGCCATCCCGCGGGCGATGACCTCGTCGAACGCCGCCGGGACGGCGGCATTGCGCTGGCTCGGGCGCGGGACCGGCTCCACTAGGTGTGCGGCCATCAGGCTGCTGAGGCTGGTCGTCTGGAAAGGTCTTGTGCCCGTGAGGCATTCGAAAAGCAGGCAGGCCAGGGAGTAGATGTCGACGCGGTAGTTGGGATCATCGTTGCCGAATCGCTCGGGCGCCATGTAGCTCCAGCTGCCTATGGCGGCGCCGGTTTTGGTCACCCGCTCGTCGGTGGCCGCGGCGGCGATGCCGAAGTCGACCAGGTAGGCGAAGTCGCCCTCGGCGAGCAGGATGTTCTCGGGTTTGATGTCGCGATGAATGACCCCGGCGCGGTGCGCGGCATCGAGGGCGGCGGCGACTTGTTCGACAATCGCGACCGCGCGCGGTGGCGGGAGCGGCCCGCTGCGGCTCAGCACCGTCCGCACGTCGCGCCCCTCGATGAGGCGCATGTCGATGAACACTTGACCGTCTATCTCGCCGAAATCGTGAATCGGCACGATGTGCGGTTCCTGTAGCCGGCCCGCGGTCCGGGCCTCGCGTTGCATGCGCCGCCGAAATGAGTCATCCGAACTCACTTGCTCGGACATCAGCTTGAGCGCCACCACGCGGTCCTTGACGGTGTCGTAGGCCTCGTAGACCTCGCCCATCCCGCCGCGGCCCAGCAGGCGGCGCAGTTGGTACGGCCCAAATCGGCTCCCGGTCCGCGAACCGGGCTGCGTTTCACTCATCGACGTCCCCCCGACGCTAAGCCAGCCGCCCTAGTCCTCATCCGTGCGCATCGACTCGCGGATCTCGGCCAATCGTTCGGCCGCGGCGCGCTCGCGCTCGTCGTATTGCTCGGCGACAGAGCGGCCTTCGGGCGATTCGGCGTCCAGCTCCGCGTCGCCCAAGGATGTCGCGTAGCGGTTTTCGATCTTCTCGCGGACGGATTCGAAGGTCGGCACACCGGCGTTGTCGTACCCGGGATCGGGTGGGGTTGGTTCGTCGGGCATGGAGGCCACGCTACTAAAGGCCCGCCCGCCCCTCGCGCTCCAGATAACGCACCATCTGCTCCCAGTACACCAGCGTCAACGCCATCTGAACGGCGATAGCCGCCGCCGCGGGCAGCAGGCGACGGCGGCGCGCGGCGACGACGGCAGCCAGCGCGGCCACCGATGTCGGGGCGCTGACCACCATGGCGGCGTCCCGGGGGCGCCGGCCGATCCACAACTCCTCGCCCAGCATCGCCCGCGTCGACCACGCCCGCTCGTGCGCCGGCCTGCCGAAAACGAACGGGTTGACGGCCAGCCACAGCCCGATCCACGCCGCATGGCTCCAGCGCCGCGTCCACGGTGGCACCAGGATCAGCGGGGTGCTCGCCCAGCGGGTCCAGGCGCTCCACGGATTGCAGTGCCGCGCAAAGATCGCGCGCCGGACCCGCGCAACGGAAAACACCGGCGGGCTACCGCCTGGCGGGCGAATGGTCGGCCGGGACGATGACCGGGGCGGTGGGTGCGGGCGGGGCAGCGCCGGGCAACGCGGTCCGCGGGATTCCCGGCGTGCCCAGCCGGCCGGCCAGCCACGGCAGCGCGGCGGCGAAGACCCGGTCGGCGAACGGCCAATCGTGCTTACCCGGCTGCGCCAGCACCGCGCAGTCGATCCCGTTGGCGCGCCCGAGCGCGCACAGCGAGTAGGCGGCCGCCGTCTGGTTGCCGGGGTCGGCGGCCGCTTCCCGGCCGGCGAGACGGATCGCGCCGCTGTCGGTCATCATCGGGTCGTGGCGCGGTGCGGGCGGGCCGTCGGAGGAGATGGCGAACCAGCCGGCGACGTCGCTATAGGGCCCGTGCCGGCTGATCACCGTGGTCGGGTCGAATGCCGCCCACGCGTCGGCGTTTCCGCCGAAGAGCCGCGCGATGGTTTGGGTCTTGTTTCCGGCGTTGGGGAAGAAGTCGCCGGCGACGTCGACGAACGCGCTGAACATGTCGGGGTGCATGACGGTCAGGTCGACCGCGCAGGTGCCGCCCATCGACCAGCCCGCGACGCCCCAGTGCGACCGGTCGCCACTGACGCCGAACTTGGAAACCATGTACGGTACAACGTCTTTGGTCAAATGGTCGGCGGCGTTACCGCGGACACCGTTGACGCATTCGGTGTCGTTGTTGAAGGCCCCGCCGGAGTCGACGAAGACCAGCACCGGGGCCTTGCCGTTGTGGGCGGCCGCGAAGTCGTCGATCGTCTTGACCGCGTTGCCCGCGCGGGTCCAGTCGGCCGGGGTGTTGAACTGGCCGCCGATCATCATGACCGTCGGCAGCGCCGGCGGCGGGCTGCTGGTGAACCACTCGGGCGGCAGGTAAACGAGCTCGCCGCGGTGCTTGAAATGCGAGGTGTCAGACGGGATCACCACCGGAACCACGCTGCCGTGCGGTGGCCGCGCCCGTTTGGCGGCCATCGCGGTGACGGTGGCCGGGTCGGTCTGGTCGGGCAGGGGACCGGACGTGATCTGGTTCCACGCGGCCTGCACCGTCGGGAAGTAGCCGACCCATAAGTTGAGCACCAGCGCGGCACACAGCGCGCACAACGGCACGGCCAGCAGGCCGGCCCCGCGCCGCCAGCGGCCAGCGCCGGGCCACCCCAGGGCCAGCACCGCCGCCGCCATACCGGTCAACGTGATCCAGAGCCACAGTGCCGCCGGCGCGGGTTCGTCGGACAGGCCGCGGTCGACGATGTACCAGTGCGTCAGGTAGGCCACGGCAGCGCCGGCCAGCGCAGCCGCCGGCAACCACACGGTCCGCCAGCGACGCGACCGCCAGCCGACGGCCAGGGTCAGCACGACCGCGGTGACCACCTGGATCGTGGTGGGCACCCAGCCGTGCATCAGCGAGGTGTGACTACTTGCCAGCAACTGCGTCGTGGCATTGATCGTCGACGCGGTCACGGCATTCATTGTGATCCATTGTTAACCGGCCTGGAACATATTCACCGAATGTTCGCCATCGGCCCGCCCGCGCGTCGCGGGCCGCCTAATGGGGCTTGGCCAGCGGAAATGGCAGGGTTTCGCGGATGCTGCGGCCGGTTATGAGCATGACGAGCCGATCGATGCCCATGCCGAGCCCCCCGGTGGGCGGCATCGCGTACTCCATGGCCTGCAGGAAGTCCTCGTCGAGCTCCATGGCCTCGGGGTCGCCGCCGGCGGCCAGCAACGACTGCTCCTGCAGGCGACGGCGCTGCTCCACCGGGTCGGTGAGCTCGCTGTACGCGGTCCCCAGCTCGACCCCCCAGGCCACCAGGTCCCACCGCTCGGCGACGCCGCGCCGGCTGCGGTGCGGCCGGGTCAACGGCGAGACGGACGTCGGGAAGTCGATGTAGAAGGTCGGCCGCTCGGTCCGGTCCTCGACCAGGTGCTCGTAGAGCTCCAGCACCACCGCGCCGGCGTCCCACTGCGCCCGATACGGAATGTGGGCGGCGTCGGACAGTTTGCGCAGAACGGACAACGGGGTGTCGGGATCGATGTGTTCCCCGAGCGCCTCGGACACCGCGTCGTGCACGGTCTTCACCGGCCAGGGCCCGGAGATGTCGACCGGTTGGAGGCGGCCCTCGGCGCCGGGCCGCAGCACGGTCTGCTCGCCGTTGGCGGCCTGCGCGGCGTTTTGAATGAGCTCCCGGCTGCCGTCGACCCACGCCATGTAGTCGGCGTGCGCCTGGTAGGCCTCGAGCAACGTGAACTCCGGGTTGTGGCTGAAGTCGACCCCCTCGTTGCGGAAGGCCCGGCCCAGCTCGAACACCCGCTCCACGCCGCCGACGCACAACCGCTTCAGGTACAGCTCCGGCGCGATCCGCAGGAACAGGTCCATGTCGTAGGTGTTGATGTGGGTGACGAACGGCCGGGCGGTGGCTCCACCGTGGATCTGTTGCAGGATCGGCGTCTCGACCTCGATGAACCCCTTGGCGAACAACGTTTCCCGGACGGAACGCAGGACGCTGCTGCGGGCCGTGACCAGCTCGCGCGACTCGGGATTGACCGCCAGGTCGACGTAGCGGGTCCGCACCCGCGCCTCGGGGTCGGTCAGCCCCTTCCACTTGTTCGGCAGCGGCCGCAGGCACTTACCGATCATCCGCCAGTCTCGCACGATCAACGAGCGGGTTCCGTTCTTGGAAAAGCCCATGTGCCCGGCCATCTCGACCAGGTCGCCAAGGTCGATGGCCGCGGTGAAGTCCGCGGTGCGGCCCTGCTCCAGGCGTGAATTGTCCAGCAGCACCTGCAATTCGCCCGACCAGTCCCGCAGCTGGGCGAACAGCACCCCGCCGTAGTCGCGTATCCGCAATATCCGGCCCGCCACGGAGACCGTTTCCTGATCGTCGGCGTCCAGCGCCCGGGCGATGGTGTGGCTGGGCGGGGATCCCACGGGATAGGCGTCAATGCCGTTGCGCCGCAATATCTTCAGTTTGGCCAGGCGGACCCGCACCTGCTCGGGCAGGCGGGCCCTCGACTCCTCGAGTTCCGCGTCGTCGCGCCGTTGTTGTAACTCGCTGACGTCGGGCGCCGAGCCGTCGTGGTGCAGCAGGCCCGACTCCGCCAGCCTGGGCGGCACGGCGGGGTGATGGCCGGTGTGCACCTTGTCGCGCCGGGTGAACGGCAGCACCAGGAAGCCCTCGGCGATAACCGAGGCGACGCCCACCCGGGGGATCAGGCGCGCGTCCTCGTAACAGGCGTAGCGCGGAACCCATTCCGGTTGGTATTTCATGTTCGACCGGTACAGGGTCTCCAGCTGCCACCATCGCGAGAAGAACAGGAGCAGCCCCCGCCACAGCCGGGCGACCGGGCCTGCGCCGAGTTGCGCGCCCTGTTCGAACGCCGAGCGGAACATCGCGAAGTTCAATGAAATGCGGCTGATGCCAAGGGTTTCGGCGGTCAGCGCGAGCTCGCTGACCATGAGCTCGATGGTGCCGTTGGGGGATTGCGGCGAGCGGCGCATCAAGTCCAGGGAGACCCCGGTGGTTCCCCAGGGGACCAACGACAGCATCGCCACGACGGCGCCGTCGCGGTCCAGCGCTTCGACCAACAGGCAGTCCCCATCCGCCGGATCGCCCAGCCGGCCCAGCGCCATGGAGAATCCGCGCTCGGTCTGGGTGTCGCGCCAGGCGTCGGCGCGGGTGATCGTCTGGGCCATCTCCTCGGCCGAGATGTCGCGGTGCCGGCGGATGCGCAGGGTCAGCCCTGCCCGGCGCGCCCGGGTCACGGCCTGGCGCACCCCGCGCATGTCCGGACCGGACAGCCGGAAATCTGCGGTTCGCAAGATCGCCTCGTCGCCCAACTCGAGCGCGTTCAGCCCCGCTTCCCGATAGACGCGCGCCCCCTGCGTGCTGGCGCCCATGACGCCCGGCGCCCAGCCGTACGCCTGGCACAGGCCCAGCCACGCGTCGATGGCCTGCGGCCACGCCCGCGGGTCGCCGATCGGGTCGCCACTGGCCAGGCAGACGCCGACCTCGACGCGATAGGTGATGGCGGCGCGGCCGCTCTGCGCGAACACCACCGACTTGTCGCGGCGGGTCGCAAAGTATCCGAGCGAGTCGTGCTTGCCGTAGAGCTCGAGGAGCCCGCGGATTGCCGACTCGTCCTCACCGGTGAGCGCGTTCTCGGCGCGCTGGGATTGGAAGAGCACGATGGTCGCCAGGATCAGCGCCAGCGCCCCGAACAGGCCGAAGATCGCGTTGAGGAACACGTGCGGCTTGCCGGTGAACAGGTCCGGATCGGCCAGGGCGAATCCGACCACCCGGTTGGCCACGTAGGGCAGGCGGTCCGGGCGCGCCAGCGTTCCGGGCCACAACTCCACCAGGCCCCAGGAGACCAGGATGCCGACCACGTCCCCCGCGACCAGCACCGCGGCCGCCTTGACCATGGCGCCCTTGCGGACCTTGGCCCAGAACTCCCGGTACGCCAGCACCAGCAGCACGATCGCCACGATGTGCACCGCGAACCCGAGGTTCTCCCCGAAGGTTTCGGCCGCGGTGTTGTCGCCCGCGGCCATGTCGGCGACGTTCAGGCCGGCGGAAAGGATCATCTGGCCGAGCAACACCAGCCAGGCGATCCGTTTCCGGGCGGTCAGGGCCGCGGCCAGCAGTGCGAGCACGAACGACCACGCGATGCTGGTGTCGGGGAAGTTGAACAGGTAGTTGTTGATGAACTCGCGCGGGACCTTGATCATCCACCGGATCGCCGGGGACACGCTGGCCAGCAGGGACACGGTGGCGATGACGCCCACGATCCACCCGGCCGCCGCCGGTACCCAGCGATACCGGGATTGCGACCGGCCGCGAGCCCCCGAACGGGACCCCGAGCGAGATGAAGCGAGTGTCACAGACCGCGAGGATATGCCCTCAATCCGTGAAAAGCTTGGCGAAGCGCGAAGAGGGGCTGGCAATAATCGGTCCGGTCGCGCAAGCGTGCTCGTGCGCGCCGGACGGGGGTCGGGGGCGAAGTGCAAAAAGCCGCCCCGTGGCTGCTAAACTAGCGTCCGCGACCATCCCGGCGAAGGCCAGGAACAGCAAGTGGAGTCCCACTCCCACCGCGTGCCACGAAGTTTCCTTCAAGGCTTGGCGGTCCGGTCACAGGCATCGCGCATGTCTGTTCCGCGAGCAAACGCGGGCGGCTTGACCAGTTGCAAGCCGTGATCGGTCGGCATTGGGCCCTGCTATTGCAGGGCTTTTCTGCTGGTGGTGTGGTGTTTCCGCCGCTGACTCCCGACCGAGGCCTTGGCCGTGAGCGCAGGATATCTATAAGCCCAACAAGGGAGGCCCCATCAGCACTGAGACCCGCGTCAACGAGCGCATCCGCGTACCTGAAGTCAGATTGATCGGCCCCGGGGGAGAACAGGTAGGCATAGTGCGCATCGAAGACGCACTTCGCGTCGCCGCGGACGCCGATCTCGACCTTGTCGAAGTCGCCCCGAACGCCAGACCCCCGGTCTGCAAGATCATGGACTACGGCAAGTTCAAATACGAGGCGGCGCAAAAGGCGCGCGAATCCCGCCGCAACCAGCAGCAGACCGTCGTCAAAGAGCAGAAACTGCGACCAAAGATCGACGATCACGATTACGAGACCAAAAAGGGTCACGTAATCCGCTTCCTGGAGGCGGGTTCGAAGGTGAAGGTCACCATCATGTTCCGCGGACGTGAGCAGTCGCGCCCCGAGTTGGGTTACCGCCTGCTGCAGCGGCTGGGCGCGGACGTCGCCGAATACGGCTTCGTCGAGACGTCCGCCAAGCAGGACGGCCGCAACATGACGATGGTGCTGGCCCCGCACCGCGGCGCGAAGACTCGGGCCAGGGCGCGGCACCCCGAAGGCCCGGGGGACGGCGAGGCATCGGACGCCGACGCGGGCGCCGACACCCCTTCACCCAACTGACCTTCAGCCCAAATAGCGAGATTCGAGAAGTAGAGGAAACATGCCCAAGGCCAAGACCCACAGCGGGGCTTCGAAGCGGTTCCGGCGCACCGGAACCGGCAAGATCCTGCGCGAAAAGGCGAACCGTCGGCACCTGTTGGAGCACAAGCCGTCCACCCGGACTCGCCGGCTGGAAGGCCGCACGACCGTGGCGGCCAACGACACCAAGCGGATCAACAAGCTGCTGAACGGCTGACCTTCAACAAGCCGTGCGCCGGCCCGTCGGTGCCGGCACCCGACCCATTTACTTTGCACGTTACTTTTCAGAGAGCAGGAACCCCATGGCACGCGTGAAGCGGGCGGTCAACGCCCACAAGAAGAGGCGCAGCATTCTCAAGGCCTCGAAGGGCTATCGCGGCCAGCGCTCGCGGCTCTACCGCAAAGCCAAAGAGCAGCAGCTGCATTCGTTGAACTACGCCTACCGCGACCGCCGCGCGCGCAAGGGCGAGTTCCGGAAACTGTGGATCTCGCGGATCAACGCGGCGGCGCGCGCCAACGACATCACCTACAACCGGCTGATCCAGGGTTTGAAGGCCGCCGGTGTGGAAGTGGACCGCAAGAACCTCGCCGACATCGCGATCACCGATCCCGCGGCGTTCACCGCACTGGTCGACGTCGCCCGGGCCGCACTGCCCGAGGACGTCAACGCACCCTCGGATTCCGGAGAGGCCGCCTAAACCGGCTTCCGGGTGCAGGTGCTGACCGAACGTTCGGCCCGGGTCGCCGCGGCGGTCAAACTGCATCGCCACGTCGGCCGGCGGCGGGCGGGGCGATTCCTGGCCGAAGGCCCCAATCTGGTGGAGGCGGCGGCCGCCCGCGGTCTGGTCCGCGACGTCTTCGTCACCGAAGCCGCGTCGCAGCGGTATGCGGCTTTGCTTGGCGCGCAGCGCTGTCCGGTCCATCTGGTCAGCGAGCGGGCCGCAAAGGCGCTGTCCGACACCGTCACCCCCGCCGGACTGGTCGCCGTCTGCGAAACGCCGGCGACCGGCCTGGCGGACGTGCTGTCCGGTTCGCCGCGGCTGATCGCGGTCGCCGTCGAGATCAGCGAGCCGGGCAACGCCGGCACGGTCATTCGCATCGCCGACGCCATGGGCGCACAGGGTGTGATCCTCGGCGGGCACAGCGTCGACCCGTACAACGGCAAGTGTCTACGCGCCTCGACCGGCAGCATCTTCTCGATTCCGGTGGTCGCCGCGCCTGACGTGGCCGCCGCGCTGGGCGCCGTGCGCGCCGCGGGGCTGCAGGTGCTGGCGACCACGGTCGACGGCGAGACGCGCCTCGACGATGCCGCGGCGCTGCTCGCCAGGCCGACCGCGTGGTTGTTCGGCCCCGAAGCGCAGGGTCTGCCAACCGAAATCGCGGCGGCGGCCGATCACCGCATGCGCATCCCGATGGCCGGCGGTGCCGAGAGCCTGAACGTGGCCTCCGCCGCGGCAATCTGCCTCTACCAGAGCGCGCAGGCGCTGGGCATGTTCAAGCGGCCCTGACGCGACCCCGGGCGGGCCGCAGACCCGCCAGCGACAGCGTCCCGTGCACCAGCGAGCCGGCGCGCTCCATGAGGGCCTTCGCGGGGTCGAGCGGCGACCGCGGACGGGGAGGGAAGTAATGCATGGGCAGGCCGCGGCGGTCGCGGGGCGGCGCCATGAACGGCGGAGCCTCCACCAACGGCGCGTTGCCGGGTAGCCGCCCCTCGGCCCGGCGGTACGCGGCCAGCGCCCGGGGGTGCAGCCGAATCTCGTCGGGAACCGCCAGGAAGGCCAGTTCGACGAACTTGCCGAACAGGCGCAGCAGCACCTCGTCGCCGGGCGTCCAGCGCATGCCGGCCTTTTCGCGAACCGCTGGCTCGAACAGGCCCGCCGCGATCCAGCGCTGGCCCGCGACCAGCGGCCTGAACATCTGGTCCCAGATCGGTGTCGGCATCAGCACGAATTTCGGCTTGGGGATCCGGATTTGGAAGATGTCCAGCGTCGCCCGGTTGATTTCCAATTCGTCGCGGCAGACCCGATCCCAGTACTCCTGGAACTCCTCCCACGAGGTGGGCACCGGTCGCATGCTCATCCCGTACATCCGGTACCACCGCACGTGCTCGTCGAACAGCTGGCGCTTCTCCGCCTCCGTCAAGCCCCCGCAGAAGTACTCGGCCACCTTGATCACCAGCATGAAGAAGGTGGCGTGGGCCCAGTAGAAGGTTTCGGGGTTCAGCGCGTGATACCGGCGGCCGGACGCGTCGACGCCCTTGATGGTGTGGTGGTAGCTCTTGATCTGCCGCCCCGTCTGGGCAGCCCGGTCGCCGTCGTAGACGACGCCCATGATCGGGTACACCGAGCGGGCCACGCGCTGCAGGGGCTCGCGCAGCAGGATCGAATGCTCCTCGACGCCGGCGCCCAGCTCCGGATACATGTTCTGGATCGCGCCGATCCAGACGCCCATCATTCCCGTGCGAAGGTCGCCGAAGTACTTCCAGGTGAGGGAATCGGGTCCGAGCGGATCGTCGGATGTCGTTGGAATGGCAGTCATCTCGGCCTCCTCGGCTCACGATAACTTTGACAACGCGCGTTGTCTACGATTTCGGCCGCGCGCGCCGGCGGGTGTTATGCGGCGTCCATAGCGGTGTGGCATCGCTGTGATCAGGCGATACGTTGCGAGCTGTGACACAAACCGTGGGGCCTTCGTTGCCCGGCTCCGCCGGAACCAAATAACCTGGCCAGGTGGAACTCGCGCGTCGCGACTCGGACTCGGGCGAGCCCGATTCGCCACCGCCTTCCGCGGTCTCGGCGCACGGCGCCTCGCAGTGGTTGCACAACCGGAATCACAGTCCCGGCGCGGTGGCGTTCATCCGCCGGGCGCGGCGTCTGCTACCCGGCGATCCCGAGTTCGGCGACCCGCTGTCCACGGCCGGCGAGGGTGGACCGCGCGCCGCGGCGCGAGCCGCCGACCGGCTGCTGGGGGACCGCGACGCGGTGTCGCGTGAGGTCAGCCTCGGGCTGTTGCAGATGTGGCAGGCGCTGACCGAGTCGGTCGCCCGACGTCCCGCGAATCCCGAGGTGACGTTGGTGTTTACCGACCTGGTCGGCTTCTCGTCGTGGTCCTTGCAGGCCGGTGACGAAGCGGCGCTCACCCTGCTGCGACAGGTGGCGCGGGCCCTCGAGCCGCCGCTGCTGGACGCCGGTGGCCACATCGTCAAACGGATGGGCGACGGCCTGATGGCCGTCTTCGGCGATCCCACGGTCGCGGTGCGGGCCGTCCTGGCCGCCAAGGGGGCGCTGAAGTCGGTCGAGGTGGCGGGCTACACGCCGCGGATGCGGGTCGGGATCCACACCGGTCGGCCCCAGCGGTTGGCCGCGGACTGGCTCGGCGTCGACGTCAACATCGCCGCTCGGGTGATGGAACGGGCCACCAAGGGCGGGGTCATGGTGTCAGGTTCGACACTCGACCTGATCGCCCAGAGCGAACTGGACGCGATGGGCGTCGTCGCCAAACGTGCACGTAAACCCGTGTTTGCGGGCAAGACCCCGGGCGTCCCGGCCGACTTGGCGATATATCGTTTGAGGACTCATAGGGAGTTGACAGCGCCCGATCACACTTCCGAAACAAATTAGCCGACATAATGGATGCAATGTTTGGGGGCATCTTCGCCCGGCTCGCCCGGGTCCAGTTCACGGTGGGATACGTGGCGGTGCTGCTTGCCGTCAGCGGTGCCATCCTGGCGCTCGGGCCGCACGCGCACGACGTGCTGGTCGAGCGGGCCAGCACCAACCTGCACAACCTGGCCCATGGCCACGTGGGCACGCTGCTGGGCAGCGCCCTGGTCGTCGACGCCGGTCCGCTCTACTTCTGGTTGCCGTTCCTCACCTGCCTGCTCGCGCTTGGCGAGTTGCACCTGCGCACCATCCGGCTGGCGGTGGCGTTCCTCGTCGGGCACATCGGCGCGACGCTGCTCGTGGCCGCCGCCCTGGCCGCCGCGGTCGAGTTCGAGTGGATGCCCCTGTCGATCACCCGGGCCAGCGATGTCGGGATGAGCTACGGCGCCCTGGCGGTGCTCGGGGCGATGACGGCGGTGATCCCGCAGCGCTGGCGGGCCGCCTGGGTCGGCTGGTGGGTGGCGGCCGGGATGGCCTCGGCGATCATCGGCGGCGATTTCACCGATGCCGGTCACACCGTCGCCGTGGTGTTGGGCGTGCTGGTCTCCGCCCGGCTCCGCCAGCCCATCCACTGGACGCCGGTGCGCATCATGATGCTGGCCGCTTCTTCGGGCTTCGGCTTTCTGCTGCTGGCCCACCACTGGGGAACGATGGCCGCGGCGCCCGCGTTCGGCGTGCTGGGCGCGCTGGCCGCGCAAAAGCTCGTGCGGTTCGTCACCGGGCGCAGCGCGGTGCTGGCCGAGCACGCGCTGGCCGGTCCGCAGCCCGTCACAACCGGCTAGGCCAGCCGTCCGCCGTTAGTCCGAAGCGCCCGCCGGGGTGCACGCACCGCATCACTATGATCGGCACTTGCCGCTGGGCAAGCTTCTTTCCCAGCCCCTCATCAGCAAGGAGAGTGTCGCCGCGTGGGTGCTCAGCCCGTCGACCTGTCACCGGACGCCTTGGCCGCGGCGGTCGGCGCCGCCCGGGAGGCGATCGCGCGCGCCGGCGATCTGGACGCGCTGGCGCGCGTGAAGACCGAGCACCTCGGTGACCGCTCACCGCTGGCGCTGGCCCGCCAGGCGCTGGGCAGCGTCCCCAAGGACGAGCGGGCCGACGCCGGCAAGCGGGTCAATTCCGCGCGAACCGAAGTGCAGCGCAGCTACGACGATCGCCTGGCGGCACTGCGCGCCGAACGCGACGCGGCGGTGCTGGCCGCCGAGGGCATCGACGTCACGCTGCCGTCGAGCCGGCAGCCGATCGGCGCCCGGCACCCGATCACCCAGCTCGCCGACCACATCGCCGACACCTTCGTCGCGATGGGGTGGGAGCTGGCGGAGGGGCCGGAAGTCGAGACCGAGCAGTTCAACTTCGACGCCCTCAATTTCCCCGCGGACCACCCGGCGCGCAGCGAGCAGGACACCTTCTACATCGCGCCGGACGACTCCCGGCAGCTGCTGCGCACCCACACGTCGCCGGTGCAGGTGCGCACCCTGCTGGCCCACGAGCTGCCCGTCTACATCATCTCGATCGGCCGCACCTTCCGCACCGACGAGCTCGACGCCACCCACACTCCGGTCTTCCACCAGGTCGAGGGGCTGGCGGTGGACCGCGGTCTGTCCATGGCGCATCTGCGGGGCACCCTCGACGCGTTCGCCCGGGCCGAGTTCGGCCCGGAGGCGCGCACCCGGATCCGCCCGCACTTCTTCCCGTTCACCGAGCCCTCCGCCGAGGTCGACGTGTGGTTCGTCGGCAAGAAGGGCGGCGCCGGCTGGGTGGAGTGGGGCGGCTGCGGCATGGTGCACCCAAACGTGTTGCGGGCCGCGGGGATCGACCCGGACGTCTACTCCGGGTTCGCGTTCGGCATGGGCCTGGAACGCACCCTGCAGTTCCGCAACGGCATACCCGACATGCGCGACATGGTCGAGGGCGATGTCCGGTTCTCGCTGCCGTTCGGGGTGGGTGCCTGATGCGCATCCCCTACAGCTGGCTGCGGGAAGTGGTAGCGGCGGGCTCGCCGGGCTGGGACGTCGCCCCCGGCGATCTCGAGCAGACGCTGGTGCGCATCGGCCACGAGGTCGAGGAGGTCGTCACCCTCGGCCCGGTCGACGGACCGCTGACCGTGGGGCGGGTGACCAGCATCGAGGAGCTCACCGGCTTCAAGAAGCCGATCCGTGCCTGCCGGGTAGCGGTCGGCGACGGCGTGGAGCGCGACATCGTCTGCGGGGCAACGAATTTCGTTGTCGGTGATCTGGTGGTCGTGGCGTTGCCCGGCACCACGCTGCCGGGCGGGTTCGCCATCACGGCGCGCAAGACCTATGGCCGCGACTCGGACGGCATGATCTGCTCGGCGGCCGAACTCGGTTTGGGTGCCGACCATTCCGGGATCCTGGTGCTGCCGGCCGGCACGGCCGAACCGGGCGCCGACGGCGCCGCGGTGCTGGGATTGGACGATGTGGTCTTTCACCTGGCGATCACCCCCGACCGGGGCTACGGCATGTCGGTGCGCGGGCTGGCCCGCGAGATCGCCTGCGCCTACGACCTGAACTTCGTCGACCCGGCCGACGTCAAGCCGTTGCCGGCCGAAGGGGAGGCGTGGGCGCTCACGGTGGACGCCGAGACCGGCGTGCGCCGGTTCGCCCTGCGGCCCGTCACCGGCATCGACCCCGCGGCGGTGTCGCCGTGGTGGTTGCAACGGCGGCTGCTGCTGGCCGGTATCCGCGCGACGTCGCCGGCGGTGGACGTCACCAACTACGTGATGCTCGAACTCGGTCACCCCATGCACGCGCATGACTGCGACCGCATCTCCGGAGGCCTGGTCGTACGGTTCGCCCGGCCCGGCGAGACGGTAATCACCCTGGACGACGTCGAGCGCCGGCTCGATCCGGCCGACGTCCTGATCGTCGACGACCGGGCGACCGCGGCGATCGGCGGCGTGATGGGCGCGGCGAGCACCGAGGTGCGCGCCGACTCCACCGACGTACTGCTGGAGGCCGCCGTGTGGGACCCGGCGGCGGTATCGCGGACCCAGCGCCGGTTGCACCTGCCCAGCGAGGCCGCCCGGCGCTACGAGCGCGGGGTGGACCCGGCCATCTCGGTGGCCGCACTGGACCGCTGCGCGGCGCTGCTCGTCGAGATCGCCGGGGGAGCGGTGGCGGAGAAGCTGACCGATTGGCGGGGCGACCCCCCGACCGACGACTGGTCGCTCCCCCCGATCCGGATCCCCGCCGACCTGCCCGACCGCGTCGCCGGCGTGGCCTACCCGCCCGGCGCGACCGCGCGACGCCTGACGCAGATCGGGTGTCACGTGGCCCCGGAAGGTGGGGCCGGCGGGGCCTTGACGGTGACGCCGCCGAGCTGGCGACCCGACCTGTTGCAGCCCGCCGACCTCGTCGAGGAGGTGCTGCGGCTGGAGGGGCTGGAGGCCATCCCGTCGGTGCTGCCCGCGGCCCCGGCGGGCCCGGGCCTCACCGCGGGGCAGAAGCGTCGCCGCGCCATCGGCAGATCGCTCGCGGAATCGGGATACGTCGAGATCCTGCCGACGCCGTTCCTGCCCGCCGGCGTGTTCGACCTGTGGGGCCTGCCGGAGGACGACCCGCGACGCGCCACCACGCAGGTGCTCAACCCGCTGGAGGCCGACCGTCCGCACCTGGCCACCACGCTGCTGCCCGCGCTGCTGGAAGCGTTGGTGCGCAACGTATCCCGCGGGCTGGTGGACGTCGGGCTGTATGCCCTGGCGCAGGTGGTGCAACCGACCGAGCAGACCCGCGGCGTGCAGCCCATTCCCGTGCACCGCCGGCCGACCGACCATGAGATCGCCCTGCTGGACGCCTCGCTGCCCCGACAGCCGCAGCATGTCGCGGTGGTGCTGGCGGGCCTGCGCGAACGCCGCGGCCCCTGGGGGCCCGGCCGCCGGGCGGAAGCCGCCGACGCGTTCGACGCGGCGCGCATCATCGCCCGCGCCAGCGGCGTCGAGGTGAGCCTGCGGGCGGCCCAGTGCCTGCCCTGGCACCCGGGCCGGTGCGCCGAGGTGCTCGTCGGGGAGACCGTCGTCGGTCACGCCGGGCAACTGCACCCTGCCGTGATCGAGCGGTCCAACCTGCCGAAGGGCACCTGCGCCGTCGAACTGAACCTCGACGCGATCCCCATCGTCCAGGCGCTGCCGGCGCCCAGGGTGTCGCCGTTCCCGGCCGTCTTCCAGGACCTCAGCCTGGTGGTGCCCGCGCACGTGCCCGCCCAGGCCGTGGCCGACGCCGTCCGGGACGGCGCCGGCGAGCTGCTGGAAGACCTGCAACTTTTCGACGTCTTCACCGGCCCGCAGCTCGGGGATGACCGCAAATCGCTGACCTTCGCCCTGCGTTTCCGTGCCCCGGACCGCACGCTGACCGAGGACGACGCCAGCGCGGCCCGCGATGCCGCGGTGCGACGCGCCGCCGAGGCCGTCGGCGCCGAACTGCGCGGCTAGCGACCCGCGTTGGAATGGATTTGCAAAGCAATGCATAACCATGCAGAATCGGCTGAATGGCCGACGTATTGAGGGTGGCGATCGCCGGGGCCAGCGGTTATGCGGGCGGTGAGATCCTGCGGCTGTTGCTCGGGCATCCGGCCTACGCCGACGGGCGCCTCGCCATCGGTTCGCTGACCGCCGCGACCAGCGCCGGCAGCACGCTCGGCGAGCACCATCCGCACCTGACGCCGTTGGCCCAGCGGGTGGTCGAGCCCACCGAACTCACCGTGCTGGCCGGCCACGACGTGGTGTTCCTGGCTCTGCCGCACGGGCATTCGGCGGCGCTGGCCGATCAACTCGGTCCCGACACCCTGATCATCGACTGCGGCGCCGACTTCCGGCTCACCGACGCCGGCGCCTGGGAACGGTTCTACGGCTCCCCGCACGCCGGCAGCTGGCCGTACGGGCTGCCCGAACTGCCCGGCGCGCGGGAGCGGTTGTGCGGGGCGCGCCGCATCGCCGTCCCGGGTTGCTACCCGACCGCGGCGCTGCTGGCGTTGCTGCCCGCGATGGCCGAGGACCTGATCGAGCCCGCGGTCACGGTGGTCGCCGTCAGCGGCACCTCCGGGGCCGGCCGCGCCGCCAAGACCGATCTGCTCGGCTCCGAGGTCATCGGATCCGCGCGGGCCTACAACATCGCGGGTGCCCACCGGCACACCCCCGAGATCGCCCAAGGCCTGCGCGCCGTCACCGACCGCGACGTCACGGTGTCGTTCACCCCGGTGCTGATCCCGACCTCGCGCGGCATCCTGGCCACCTGCACCGCGCGTACCCGTACCCCGCTGTCGCAGTTGCGGGCCGCCTACGAAAAGGCTTACGACGCTGAACCTTTCATTCACCTTCTGCCCGAGGGCCAGCTGCCCCGCACCGGATCGGTGATCGGCAGCAACGCGGCGCACCTGGCCGTGGCGGTAGACGAGGCCGCGGGGACGTTCGTGGCAATCGCCGCCATCGACAACCTGGTCAAGGGCACGGGCGGCGCGGCGGTGCAGTCGATGAATCTGGCGCTGGGATGGCCGGAGACGCAAGGCCTTTCGGTGGTCGGGGTCGCACCGTGACCCGCATCGAGGCGCGCCTGGTGCGCGAACAGGGCGTCACCGCGCCGGCCGGGTTCCGGGCCGCCGGTATCGCCGCCGGCATCAAGGCGTCGGGCAACCGCGACCTGGCCCTGGTTTTCAGCGAGGGGCCCGACTACGCGGCGGCCGGCGTGTTCACCCGCAACAAGGTCAAGGCCGCGCCGGTGCTGTGGACCCAGCAGGTGCTGACCACCGGGGCGCTGCGCGCGGTGATTCTCAACTCCGGCGGTGCCAACGCCTGCACCGGCCCGGGCGGCTTCCAGGACGCCCACGCCACCGCCGAGGCGGTCGCGGCCGCGTTGTCCGACTGGGGCACCGAGACCGGCGCCGTTGAGGTCGCGGTCTGCTCCACCGGGCTGATCGGCGACCGGCTGCCGATGGACAAGGTGTTCGCTGGGGTGCGGACCATCGTGCAGGACATGGCCGGCGGGCTCAGCGGGGGCGACGAGGCCGCCCGCGCGATCATGACGACCGACACGGTGCCGAAACAGGTTGCGCTGCACCACCCGGGCAACTGGACGGTCGGCGGGATGGCCAAGGGTGCGGGGATGCTGGCGCCGTCGCTGGCCACCATGCTCTGCGTGCTCACCACCGACGCGGCCGCCGAACCGGCCGCGCTCGACCGCGCGCTGCGCCGCGCCGCCGCGCGCACCTTCGACCGGCTCGACATCGACGGCAGCTGTTCGACCAACGACACGGTGCTATTGCTGGCCTCCGGGGCGAGCGGGATCGCCCCCGCGCAGGCCGATCTCGACGACGCCGTGCTGCGGGTGTGCGACGACCTGTGCGCGCAGCTGCAGGCCGACGCCGAGGGGGTCACCAAGCGCGTCACCGTCACCATCACCGGGGCCTCCTCCGAGGATGAGGCGCTGACCGCCGCCCGGGTGATCGCCCGCGACAGCCTGGTCAAGACCGCGGTGTTCGGGTCCGACCCGAACTGGGGCCGCGTGCTGGCCGCCGTCGGCATGGCGCCGGTCACGCTCGATCCGGATCGGATCCGGGTGTCGTTCAACGGCTTTGCCGTGTGCGTCGACGGGGTCGGGGCGCCGGGCGCGCGCGAGGTGGACCTGTCCGGCGCGGACATCGACATCACCGTCGACCTGGGCGTGGGTGACGGCTCCGCGGCCGTGCGCACCACCGACCTGTCGCACGCCTACGTCGAAGAGAACTCGGCATACAGCTCATGACCATCAACACGCAACAGCTGCCGACCGCGGTCAAAGCGCAGGTGCTGGCCGAAGCGCTGCCCTGGCTCAAGCAGCTGTACGGCAAGATCGTCGTCATCAAGTACGGCGGCAACGCCATGACCGACGACACGTTGCGGCACGCCTTCGCCGCCGACATGGCCTTCCTGCGCAACTGCGGCGTCCACCCCGTCGTCGTGCACGGCGGCGGCCCGCAGATCACCGCCATGCTGCGGCGCCTCGGCATCGCGGGCGACTTCAAGGGCGGGTTCCGGGTCACCACACCCGAAGTGCTCGACGTGGCGCGGATGGTGCTGTTCGGCCAGGTGGGCCGCGAACTGGTCAACCTGATCAACGCGCATGGCCCCTACGCCGTCGGCATCACCGGCGAGGATGCGCAACTGTTCACGGCCGTGCGGCGCAGCGTCACCGTGGACGGCGTGGCGACCGACATCGGCCTGGTCGGGGACGTCGAGCGGGTCAACACCGCCGCCGTGCTGGATCTCATTGCGGCGGGCCGTATTCCGGTGGTGTCGACCCTTGCCCCGGACGCCGGGGGTGTGGTGCACAACATCAACGCCGACACCGCCGCGGCTGCACTCGCCGAGGCCCTGCGGGCCGAAAAGCTGTTGATGCTCACCGATGTCGAGGGTCTCTACACCAGCTGGCCGGACCGCGAATCGCTGGTCAGCGAAATCGACACCGCCACACTCGCGCAACTGCTACCCACGCTGGAGGCGGGCATGATTCCCAAGGTCGAAGCGTGCCTGCGGGCCGTGACAGCGGGCGTGCCGAGCGCGCACGTGATCGACGGCAGGGTCGAACACTGCGTGCTGGTGGAGCTTTTCACCGATGCGGGCACCGGCACCAAGGTGGTGAGCCAATGAGTGAATCCGAAGCGATAAAGCAGCGCTGGGAAGCCGTGATGATGAACAACTACGGCACCCCGCCGCTGGCGCTGGCCAGCGGGGACGGCGTCGTGGTCACCGACGTGGACGGCAACACATACCTGGACCTGCTCGGCGGCATCGCGGTCAACGTCCTCGGCCATCGCCATCCCGCGGTCATCGAGGCCGTCACGCGGCAGATGGCGACGCTGGGTCACACCTCCAACCTGTATGCGAGCGAACCGGGCATCGCGCTGGCCGAGGAGCTGGCGGCGCTGCTGGGCTCCGACAAGACCGGCGCGCCGACGCGGGTGTTCTTCTGCAACTCGGGAACCGAGGCCAACGAGGTGGCGTTCAAGCTGTCGCGGCTGACCGGACGCACCAAACTCGTTGCCGCGCAGGGCGGTTTCCACGGCCGCACCATGGGCGCGCTGGCGCTGACCGGTCAGCCGAGCAAGCGGGCGCCGTTCGAGCCGCTGCCGGGTTACGTCACGCACGTGCCCTACGGCGACGCGGAGGCGCTGGCGGCCGCGGTCGACGACGCCACCGCCGCGGTGTTCCTCGAACCGATCATGGGGGAGGGCGGCGTCGTCGTCCCGCCCGAGGGCTATCTGACCGCCGCGCGCGAGATCACCGCGCGGCACGGCGCGCTGCTGGTCCTGGACGAGGTGCAGACCGGGATGGGCCGCACCGGAGCGTTTTTCGCTCATCAGCACGACGGCATCACCCCGGACGTCGTGACCATGGCCAAGGGGCTGGGCGGCGGGCTGCCCATCGGCGCGTGCCTGGCCGCCGGGCGGGCCGCGGACCTGATGGCGCCCGGCCTGCATGGCAGCACATTCGGCGGCAACCCGATCTGCGCGGCGGCGGCGCGGGCGGTGCTGCGGGTGATCGCCGACGAGGACCTGGTCCGGCACGCCGACGTGCTGGGCAAGTCGGTGCGCCACGGCATCGAATCCCTGAACCACCCGATGATCGACCACGTGCGCGGACGTGGCCTGCTGCAAGGCATGGTGCTGACCGCGCCACGCGCCAAGGAAGCCGAAAATGCCGCGCGGGCAGCCGGTTTCCTGGTCAACGCCGCCGCACCCGACGTCATCCGGCTGGCACCACCGCTGATCGTCACCGAAGCCCAGCTCGACAGTTTCGTCGCTGCGCTGCCGGGCATCCTGGACAGGCTCGCTGAATGATCCGGCACTTTCTGCGCGACGACGACCTGTCGCCCCAGGAGCAGGCCGAGGTGCTGCAGCTGGCCGCCGACCTGAAGGAGGACCCGTTCAGCTGCCGGCCACTGGAGGGGCCCCGCGGCGTCGCGGTGCTCTTCGACAAGAACTCCACCCGCACCCGGTTCTCCTTCGAGGTGGGCATCGCCCAGCTCGGCGGGCACGCCGTCGTCGTCGACGCCCGCAGCACGCAGCTGGGCCGCGACGAGACGCTGGGCGACACCGCGCGGGTGCTGTCCCGTTACGTCGAGGCCATCGTGTGGCGGACGTTCGAGCAGGACCGGCTCGAGGCCATGGCCGAGGCGGCCACCGTGCCGGTGATCAACGCGCTCTCCGACGAGTTCCACCCCTGCCAGGTGCTCGCCGACCTGCAGACCATCGCCGAACGCAAGGGATCGCTTGCCGGACTGCGGATGTCCTACTTCGGCGACGGCGCCAACAACATGGCCCACTCGCTCCTGCTCGGCGGCGTGACCGCCGGTATGCACGTCACCATCGCCGCGCCGGACGGCTTCGCCCCCGCCCCCTCGTTCACGGCGGCCGCGCGCGAGCGCGCCGAAACCACCGGCGGCTCGGTCACCCTCACCACGGACGCCGACGCGGCCGCGGCCGGTGCCGACGTCCTGGTGACCGACACGTGGACGTCGATGGGGCAGGAAGACGACGGCCTGGACCGCCTAACCCCGTTCCGGCCCTTCCAGGTCAACCAGCGGCTGCTGGGCCTGGCCGACCCGGAAGCCATTGTGCTGCACTGCCTTCCGGCGCACCGCGGTGCCGAGATCACCGACGAGGTGATGGACGGGCCGGCCAGCGTGGTGTGGGACGAGGCCGAGAACCGGCTGCACGCCCAGAAGGCGCTGCTGGTGTGGCTGCTGGAGCGGCGCTCATGACCCGTAGCAAGACCACCCCCGAGACCACCCGGGCCGGCCGGCAGGACCGCATCGTGGCGATCCTGTCGTCGGCGTCGATCAGCAGCCAGAGCGAACTGGCGGCCCGGCTGGCCGACGAGGGCATCGAGGTCACCCAGGCCACGCTGTCACGCGACCTCGAGGAGCTGGGCGCGGTGAAGCTGCGCGGCGCCGACGGCGGCGTGGGCGTCTACATCGTTCCCGAGGACGGCAGCCCGGTGCGCGGCGTCTCCGGCGGCACCGCTCGGCTGTCCCGGTTGCTGAGTGAACTCCTGGTCTCCGCCGACGCCAGCGCCAATCTCGCGGTGCTGCGCACCCCGCCCGGCGGCGCCAACTATTTGGCCAGCGCGATCGACCGCGCGGCGTTACCGTACGTCGTCGGCACCATCGCCGGCGACGACACGGTCTTCGTGGCCGCTCGAGAGCCGATGACCGGCGCCGAGCTGGCCCGCACCCTGGAAGAGCTCACCTAAAAAAGGAGATTGGTTCATGTCAGATCGCGTCATTCTGGCGTATTCCGGCGGTCTGGACACCTCGGTCGCGATCAGCTGGATCGGCAAGGAGACCGGCCGCGAGGTGGTGGCGGTGGCGATTGACCTCGGCCAGGGCGGCGAGGACATGGAGGTCGTCCGCCAGCGGGCCCTGGACTGCGGTGCGGTGGAGGCCGTCGTCGTCGACGCCCGCGACGAGTTCGCCGAGGGATTCTGCCTGCCCACCATCATGAACAACGCGCTGTACATGGACCGCTACCCGCTGGTGTCGGCCATCAGCCGGCCGCTGATCGCCAAGCACCTGGTGGCTGCCGCGCGCGAGCACGGCGGCAGCATCGTCGCGCACGGGTGCACCGGCAAGGGCAACGACCAGGTCCGTTTCGAAGTCGGATTCGCTTCGCTGGCACCGGATTTGGAGGTGCTGGCGCCCGTCCGCGACTACGCATGGACACGGGAGAAGGCGATCGCGTTCGCCGAGGAGAACGCCATCCCGATCAACGTCACCAAACGCTCGCCGTTCTCCATCGACCAGAACGTGTGGGGTCGCGCGGTGGAAACCGGCTTCCTGGAACACCTTTGGAACGCGCCCACCAAGGACATCTACGCCTACACCGAAGATCCCACCATCAACTGGAACACCCCCGACGAGGTGATCGTCGGGTTCGAGCGCGGGGTCCCGGTGTCCATCGACGGCAAACGAGTGTCGGTGCTGGCCGCCATCGAGGAGCTCAACCGGCGCGCCGGCAGTCAGGGGGTGGGGCGCCTGGACGTGGTCGAGGACCGGCTGGTGGGCATCAAGAGCCGCGAGATCTACGAGGCGCCCGGCGCCATGGTGCTGATCACCGCGCACACCGAGCTCGAACACGTCACGCTCGAGCGCGAACTGGGCCGCTTCAAGCGCCACACCGACCAACGCTGGGCCGAGCTGGTCTACGACGGGCTCTGGTACTCGCCGCTGAAAACCGCGCTGGAAGCGTTCGTCGCCAAGACCCAGGAGCACGTCTCGGGCGAAGTGCGAATGGTGTTGCACGGCGGCCACATCGCCGTCAACGGCCGGCGCAGCGCGCAGTCGCTCTACGACTTCAACCTGGCCACCTACGACGAGGGCGACAGCTTCGACCAGTCGGCCGCGAAGGGCTTCGTCTACGTGCACGGGTTGTCGTCCAAGATCGCGTCCCGCCGGGACCTGGCAGCCGACGAAGCGTGAGCACGCGCGAGGGGTCGTTGTGGGGTGGGCGGTTCGCCGACGGCCCGTCGGACGCGTTGGCCGCCCTGAGTAAGTCCACGCACTTCGACTGGGTGCTGGCCCCCTACGACATCGTCGCCTCGCGGGCCCACACCGTGATTCTCTTTCACGCGGGCCTGCTCACCGAGGAGCAGCGCGACGGGCTGCTGGCCGGCCTGGACAGCCTCGCCGAGGACGTGGCCGACGGCAGCTTCACACCGCTGGTGACCGATGAGGATGTGCACGCCGCGCTGGAGCGCGGGCTGATCGATCGCGTCGGCCCCGACCTGGGCGGCCGGCTGCGGGCCGGGCGCTCGCGTAACGACCAGGTGGCCACCCTGTTCCGGATGTGGCTGCGCGACGCGGTGCGCCGGGTCGCGGCCGGGGCGCTGGAGCTCGTGGCCGCGCTGGCGGGCCAGGCCGCCGAGCACCCGAGCGCGATCATGCCGGGCAAGACGCACCTGCAGTCCGCGCAGCCGGTCCTGCTGGCCCACCACCTGCTCGCGCACGCGCACCCGCTGCTGCGCGACGTCGACCGCATCGTCGACTTCGACCGGCGCGCCGCGGTGTCCCCGTACGGCTCGGGGGCGCTGGCCGGCTCGTCGCTGGGACTGGACCCGGACGCCATCGCCGCCAAGCTGGGTTTCGCGGCGGCCGCCGACAATTCCATCGATGCGACCGCCGCCCGGGATTTCGCCGCCGAGGCCGCGTTCATCTTCGCGATGATCGCCGTGGACACCTCGCGGCTGGCCGAGGACATCATCCTGTGGAGTTCGACGGAGTTCGGCTACGTCAGGTTGCACGATTCCTGGTCCACCGGCAGCTCGATCATGCCGCAGAAGAAGAACCCGGACATCGCCGAGCTGGCCCGCGGCAAGTCCGGGCGGCTGATCGGCAACCTGGCCGGGCTGCTGGCGACCCTGAAGGCCCAGCCGCTGGCCTACAACCGCGACCTGCAGGAGGACAAGGAGCCGGTGTTCGACTCGGTCGCCCAGCTGGAGCTGGTGCTGCCGGCGATGGCCGGCCTGGTGGCCAGCCTGTCGTTCGACGTCGAGCGGATGGCGGCCCTGGCCCCGGCGGGCTACACGCTGGCCACCGACATCGCCGAATGGCTGGTGCGGCGGGGCGTGCCGTTCCGGGCCGCGCACGAGGCCGCCGGGGCCGCCGTGCGCGCCGCCGAGGGCCGCTCCGTCGGGCTCGACGAGCTGACCGACGACGAGCTGGCCGCGATCAGCCCCGAGCTGACACCGCAGGTCCGTGAGGTATTGACGATCGAGGGCTCGGTGTCGTCGCGCGACCGGCGGGGCGGCACCGCGCCGGTTCGGGTCGCCGAGCAGCTCGAAGCCGTCCTGGCCGAGTCCGAGGAGCTCAAAGCGCGGCTCGGCGGCAGGGAATGAAGGACTTTGGTTTCTGTGCCGGGCGGTGGCATGCCGACTAAACTGCCCGCAGGAAGTGATCCGGGTGAACATTTCGGCCCTGATCTTCGTTGTCAAGGGGTGGGTCCATTGAGCGTCGTCGCGGGCGTCTCCGGCGCTCTGCCGCCGTATCGCTACTCCCAGCGCGAGCTCACCGACTTCTTCGTCAGCGTCCCGGAGTTCGAGGGCTACGAGGACATCGTCCGGCAGTTGCACGCCAGCGCGAAGGTCAACAGCCGGCACCTGGTATTGCCGCTGGAGCGATATCCCAGCCTGACCGACTTCGGCCTGGCCAACCGGATCTTCATCGAAAACGCGGTGAACCTGGGCTGCGAGGCCCTCTCGGGCGCGCTCGACGAGGCCGGCCTGCGGCCGCAGGACCTGGACGTGCTGATCACCACGACGGTCACCGGCCTCGCCGTACCCTCCCTGGACGCCCGGATCGCCGGGCGCCTGGGGCTGCGCGAGGACGTGCGCCGGGTGCCGCTGTTCGGCCTGGGCTGTGTGGCCGGGGCCGCGGGCGTGGCCCGGCTGAACGACTACCTGCGGGGGGCGCCCGACGCCGCCGCGGCCCTCATCTCGGTCGAGCTCTGCTCGCTCACCTATCCCGGCTACAAGCCGACGCTGCAGGGCATGGTCGGCAGCGCGCTGTTCGCCGACGGGGCCGGCGCCGTGGTCGCCGTCGGCGAGCGGCGCGCCGAACAGGTGGGCGCCGCCGGGCCCGCCATCCTCGACTCGCGCAGCACGCTCTATCCCGATTCCCTGCGGACCATGGGCTACGACGTCGGCGCCGCCGGGTTCGAGCTCGTGCTGGCCAAGGACCTGGCGCAGGTGGTCGAGGAGCACATCGAGCGGGACGTCACGGGGTTCCTCGGTGCGCACGGGCTGACGACGACCGACATCGGGGCCTGGGTGAGCCATCCCGGCGGTCCGAAGATCATCGACGCGATCAACGCGAGCCTGAGCCTGCCGCCGGACGCCCTGGAACTGACGTGGCGTTCGCTGGGTGAGATCGGCAATCTCTCGTCGGCGTCGGTGCTGCACGTGTTGCGGGACACCCGGGCCAAGCCGCCACCCAGCGGGAGCCCCGGCTTGATGATCGCGATGGGTCCGGGATTCTGTTCCGAACTCGTGTTGTTGCGCTGGCACTGAGCTAAGGCATCGCCTCTTGTACCCCGTGTTTTCTCGCTTAGGCCGTGTCCCGTGAGCAGCAACCCCGAGGACCTCGTCCGGGCACTCCGCGCATCGCTGAAGGAAAACGAGCGGCTGAAGCGCGAGGCCCGCGAATACCTTGCCGCGGCAACCGAACCCGTGGCGGTGGTCGGGATGGGTTGCCGGTATCCCGGGGGTGTGGATTCCCCGGAGGCCCTGTGGCAGATGGTTGTCGAGGGCCGCGATGTGGTCTCCGATTTCCCCGCGGACCGCGGCTGGAACCTGTCGGGCCTGTTCGATCCCGACCCCGACACGGTGGGGAAGTCCTACGCCCGGTGCGGCGGCTTTCTGGCCGACGTGGCCGACTTCGACGCCGCGTTCTTCGGCATCGCGCCCAGCGAGGCGCTGGCGATGGACCCTCAGCAACGCTTGTTGTTGGAGGTGTCCTGGGAGGCGTTGGAGCGGGCCGGGATTGACCCCGCCGACCTGCGGGGCTCGGCGACGGGCGTGTTCGCCGGCATCTTCCACGGCTCGTACGGCGGCCAGGGGCGGGTGCCGGGACACCTGGAGCGCTACGGCCTACGCGGGTCGACGCTGAGCGTGGCCTCGGGCCGGGTGGCCTACGCGCTGGGTTTGGAAGGTCCGGCCGTTTCGGTCGACACGGCCTGTTCGTCGTCGTTGGTGGCCATGCATCTGGCGGCCCGGTCGCTGCGCGCCGGCGAATGTGACCTGGCGCTGGCCGGCGGCGTGACGGTGATGGCGACGCCGGCGATGTTCATCGAGTTCAGCCGGCAGCGGGCGCTGGCCCCCGACGGGCGGTGCAAGGCCTACGCGGGCGCCGCCGACGGGACGGGTTTCTCCGAAGGCGTCGGCGTGCTGGTGCTGGAAAGGCTTTCCGACGCGCGTCGTTCGGGGCATCCGGTGCTGGCGCTGCTGCGCGGGTCGGCGGTCAATCAGGACGGCGCCTCGAACGGGCTGGCGACGCCCAACGGGCCGTCGCAGCAGCGGGTGATCCGCGCCGCGCTGGCCGATGCGCGGCTGCGCACGGCCGATGTGGATCTGGTGGAGGGGCACGGCACGGGCACCACCCTCGGGGATCCGATTGAGGCGCAAGCGGTTCTGGCGACGTATGGGCAGGACCGGCCGGCGGACCGGCCGCTGTGGCTGGGGTCGATCAAGTCCAACATGGGCCACACCTCGGCGGCCGCGGGCGCGGGCGGCGTGATCAAGATGGTGCAGGCGATCCGACACGGCGTGATGCCCAAGACGTTGCACGTGGATGTGCCCACGCCGCATGTGGATTGGTCGGCGGGGGCGGTGTCGCTGCTGACCGAGGCGCGGGAGTGGCCGGCGCAGGACCGGCCGCGCCGCGCGGGGGTGTCGTCGTTCGGGATCAGCGGCACCAACGCCCACGTCATCGTGGAGCAGCCGCCGCTGGAGTCCCCCGCACCCGCGGGTGATGACGCGCCGGCGCCGTGGGTGCTGTCGGCCCGGTCGGCCGACGCCCTGGCCAACCAGGCGGCCCGGCTCCTGGCGCGGGTGAGCGGCGACCCGGATCTGCGGACGGTCGATGTGGCGTGGTCGCTGGTTTCGACGCGGTCGTTGTTCGAGCACCGGGCCGTGCTGGTGGGCGCGGACCGCGAGCGCCTGCTGGCGGAGCTGGCCGCGGTGGCCGCCGGCGCACCGGGCGCGGGCGCGGTGGTGGGCCGGGCGCAGCCGGTGGGCAAGGCGGTGTTCGTGTTTCCCGGGCAGGGCTCGCAATGGCTCGGCATGGGAGCCGAATTGCTGGACAGTTCACCGGTTTTCGCCGAACACCTGCAGCGCTGCGAGAAGGCGCTCGCCGAACACGTTGAGTGGTCGTTGGTCGACGTTCTCCGCGGGGCGCCGGGTGCGCCCGGGTTGGACCGGGTGGACGTGGTGCAGCCGGCGCTGTGGGCGGTGATGGTGTCGCTGGCCGAGCTGTGGCGCTCGGTGGGTGTGGTCCCCGACGCGGTGATCGGTCATTCGCAGGGCGAGATCGCGGCGGCCTACGTGGCGGGTGCGCTTTCGCTGGAGGACGCAGCCCGGGTGGTGGCGCTGCGGAGCCGGCTCCTGGTGGGGTTGTCGGGTGCGGGCGGCATGGTGTCGCTGGCCTGCGGCCTGGCCCGCGCCGAGGAATTGATCGCCGAGTGGGGCGATCGGCTGAATGTCGCTGCCGTCAACGGTGTTTCCGCGGTGGTGGTGTCCGGCGAGGTGGACGCGCTCGACGAGTTGATGCGGCACTGCGAGGCCGGCGGCGTGCGCGCCCGCAGGATCGACGTCGACTACGCCTCCCACTCCCGGCACGTCGACGCGATCCGCGCGGAGTTGGCCGGGGCGCTGGCCGGCATCGCGCCGCGGTCGTCCCCGGTCACCCTGTTCTCCACCGTGACCGGTGACCCGCTGGACACCGCGGGCCTGGACGCGGACTACTGGTACCGGAGCATCCGGCAACCGGTCCAGTTCGAACGGGCGGTGCGCAATGCGTGCGACGCCGGGTATGGCGTGTTCGTCGAATGCAGCCCACACCCCGTGCTGCTCGCCGCCGTCGAGGAGACGGTGGCCGATTGCGGCAGCGACGCGTTCGTGGTCCCGTCACTGGGCCGCGACGACGGTTCGCTGCAACGGTTTTGGCTCTCTGCGGGCCAGGCCCACGTGGCCGGAGTGCCGGTGGACTGGCGGGCCGACATTGCCGGTCTCGGCGGACGGCGCGTGGACTTGCCGACGTACGGGTTTGTGCGGCAGCGATTTTGGCTACCGGGGGGATCGACGGGTTCGGGCGACGTGGCCACCCTGGGGCTGGCCGGCGCGCGGCACGCCCTGCTGGGCGCGGTGGTGCAGCGGCCCGATTCCGGTGGGGTGGTCCTGACGGGCCGGCTGTCGACGGCCGCGCAGCCGTGGCTGGCCGACCACGCGGTGGGCGGCACGGTGTTGTTCCCCGGTGCGGGATTCGTGGAACTGGCCATCCGCGCCGCCGACGAGGTCGGTTGTGCGGCGCTCGAGGAGCTGACGTTGTCGGCCCCGCTGGTGTTGCCGGCGGCGGACGGCGTGCAGGTGCAGGTGGTTGTCGGCGCCGCCGCCGAATCGGGGCAGCGCGAGCTGTCGGTGTATTCGGCCGGCGCCCAGTCGGACTGGGTGCTGCACGCCCAGGGCCTGGTGCGCCCCGCGGCGGTGCCACCGGCCGGGGATCTGTCGATGTGGCCGCCGGTGGGGGCGACGCCGCTGGACGTGGCCGACGCGTACGCGCGGCTCGCGGAGCGGGGCTACGAGTATGGCCGGGCCTTCCGCGGGCTGCGGGCGGCGTGGCGTCGGGGCGACGAGATCTTCGCCGACGTCGCGCTGCCGGACGACGCAGGCGCGCAAGACGGTGGCTTCGGCATCCACCCGGTGTTGTTGGACTCCGCGCTGCACGCGCTCGGTGTCGCCGCCGGGCAGGGCCAGACCGTGTTGCCGTTCTCCTGGCAAGGGGTGTCGTTGCACGCGTCGGGCGCATCGCGGGCGCGGGTCCGGCTGGCGCCCACCGGCGCCGGAGCGGTGTCGGTGGAATTGGCCGACGGCGCCGGGCGGCCGGTGTTGTCGGTGCGCTCGTTGGCGATGCGCCCCGTCTCGGCCGAGCAGCTGTCGCTCGCGACCGCGCCCGCCGAGGGGTTGTTCGAGGTGGCGTGGTCACCGATAGCGTTGACCGGCAACGACATCGATCACGACGCCACGCTGTGGGAGTCGGGCACCCACGGCGGCGATATGGTGCGGTCGGTGCACGCGGCCACCACCGAGGCGTTGGGCGAGCTGCAATCGTGGTTGCGGGACGAGGGGTCCGGGACGCTGGCGGTGCAGACCCACGGGGCGGTCGCGCTCGCCGGTGAGGACGTCGCGGACCTGGCCGGTGCGGCGGTGTGGGGGCTGGTGCGGTCGGCCCAGGCCGAGCATCCGGGCCGGGTGGTGCTCATCGACTCCGACGGATCGTTGGACACCCGCGCGGTGATCGGCTGCGGCGAACCGCAATTGGCGATCCGCGCGGGTGTGGCCTACGCCGCCCGGATGCGGCCGGCGCGGCGGGGAGCGGTGCTTCGGCTGCCGTCGGGCGGCTGGCGCCTCGACGCCGGCGGCGGGGGCACGCTGGAGGACCTGGTGGTCAGCCCGTGCCCACGGGTGGAACTGGAGGCCGGGCAGGTCCGCGTGGCGGTGGCCGCGGTCGGGGTGAACTTCCGGGATGTGTTGGTGGCCTTGGGCATGTATCCCGGCGGCGGACGGTTGGGGGCCGAGGGCGCAGGCGTGGTCGTCGAGGTCGGCCCCGGCGTGACGGGGCTGACGGTCGGCGATGCGGTGATGGGGCTGCTGAGGGTGGTCGGTTCCGAGGCGGTGGTGGATCAGCGGTTGGTCACGCGGGTACCCGAGGGCTGGTCGCTGGTCACGGCCGCGGGAGTGCCGGTGGTGTTCCTCACCGCGCTCTACGGGTTGTCGGTATTGGCCGGGCTGCGCGCCGGCGAGCGGGTGCTCGTGCACGCCGCCACCGGGGGCGTGGGCATGGCCGCGGTCCAGCTGGCGCGGCACTGGGGCGCCGAAGTCTTCGCCACCGCGAGCCGCGGCAAGTGGGACACCCTGCGCGCGATGGGATTCGACGAGGACCACATCGGCGATTCGCGGACGCTGGATTTCGAGGAGAAGTTTTCGTCGGCCACCGGCGGCGCCGGGGTCGACGTGGTGCTCAACTCCCTGGCCGGTGAGTTCACCGACGCGTCGCTGCGGCTGCTGGCCCCCGGTGGGCGGTTCATCGAGATGGGCAAGACCGACGTCCGCGATCCGGACGTCATCGCCGAGCGATATCGGGGCGCGCGGTATTGCGCCTTCGACTTGTTGGAGGCCGGCGCCGACCGCACCGCGGCGATGCTGACGCAGATCGTCGGGCTGCTGCGGGATGGCGCCTTGACGCCGTTGCCGCTCAAGACCTTTGATGTGCGATGCGCCTCGGCGGCGTATCGGTTCGTCAGCCAGGCCCGCCACGTCGGCAAGGTCGCGCTGACCATTCCGTCGGGGCCCGGCGCGGTGCTGAGCGGGTGTGGCGGGCTGGCCGGGGGCAGCGTCGTGATCACCGGTGGCACCGGGATGGCCGGCTCGGCTCTCGCCCATCACCTCGTCCACCGCTATCGCGTCGCCCATGTAGTCCTGGCCAGCCGCGCCGGCGCTGAGGCCGCCGGGGTGGCAGAGCTGGTGGATGGCCTGCAGGAGGCCGGCGCCCGGGTGTCGGTGGTGGCGTGCGACGTCTCCGACCGCGACGCGGTCGCGGCGATGCTGGCGCAGATACCGGCGCAGTATCCGCTGCGCGGTGTGGTGCACGCTGCCGGCATCCTCGACGACGGGCTGGTCTTGTCACTGACCCCGGACCGGGTGGACGCGGTGCTGCGGGCGAAGGTGGACGGGGCCTGGCACCTGCACGAGCTGACTCGGGAGCTGGATCTGTCAGCGTTCGTGGTGTTTTCGTCGATGGCCGGCATCGTCGGCACCCCGGGCCAGGCCAATTACGCGGCGGCCAACAGTTTCCTCGACGGGCTGGTCGCGTATCGGCGATCGCACGGGCTTTCGGGCCTGTCGCTGGCGTGGGGCCTGTGGGAGCAGGCCTCGGCGATGACGGCACACCTCGGCGAGCGCGACAAGGCCCGGATGAGCAGGCTCGGCATCGCACCACTGTCCACCGAGCAGGCGCTGGAGTCGTTCGACGCCGCCATGCTGGTCGACGCGCCGGTGCTGATGGCCGCCCGGGTGGATCGGGTTGCCTTGTCCGACAACGCCGCCGCGCTGCCCCCGCTGCTGAGCGAGCTGGCCGCCCGCACCACCCGGCGCGTCATCGACGACGCCGATGCGACCGCCCTGATGACGGGTCTCACCGCGCGCCTGCACGGCCTGACCCCCGACGCGCGCCAGCGCGAGCTGATCGACCTCGTCTGCGGCAACGCGGCGACCGTGCTGGGCTTGCCCAACCCCGCCGACATCAACCCCGGGCGCGCATTCGGTGACCTGGGCTTCGATTCGCTCACCGCCGTCGAACTGCGCAACCGGCTGAAAACGGCCACCGGACTGACGCTTTCGCCCACGCTGATCTTCGACTACCCGACGCCGGCGGCGCTGGCCGCGCACCTGGGCACCCAGCTGGCCGGCGCGGGGGCGAGCGACCAGCCGGACCTGATGGCCCGCTTCACCGACATCACCCGGGAATTGCAGGCGCTACTCAGCCAGCCCGACTGGGCCGCAGGCGACAAATCGGCGCTGCGTGCCCGCCTGCACAGCCTCCTCGCGGCCCTGGGGCCCGCCGACCACCCCGCCCCCGAGGGCCTCGACGCCGACCTCGATGCCGCCACCGAAAGCGAACTCTTTGCCATCCTCGACGAAGAACTCGGCAACTGAGACCACGATGCCGGATACCACGCAGCACGTCGATTACCTGAAGCGCCTGACGGCGGATCTCAGGCGGGCGCGGCGACGCGTCTCGGAGCTGGAAGGCCGGCTGTCCGAACCGATCGCGGTGGTGGGCATGGCGTGCCGCTACGCGGGTGGGGTCGATTCGCCGGAGGCAATGTGGGAAATGGTGAACGAGGGGCGCGACGCGGTGTCGGACTTCCCGGCGGACCGCGGGTGGGATGTCGAGGGACTGTACGACCCGGACCCGGACGCGGCCGGCAAGATGTACACCCGCCAAGGCAGCTTCCTGCGCGACGCGGCGGACTTCGATGCCGGATTCTTCGGGGTCGGGCCCAGCGAGGCCCTGGCGATGGATCCCCAGCAGCGGCTGATGCTGGAGATCTCGTGGGAAGCGTTGGAGCGGGCCGGTATTGACCCGCTGGGGCTGCGCGGCTCGGCGACTGGAGTGTTCGCCGGTGTCATCCACGCCGGCTACGGCGGCGAGGTGAAGGGCGAGCTGGAGGGTTACGGACTGACCGGCTCCACCCTGAGCGTCGCCTCGGGCCGGGTGTCCTACGTGTTGGGCCTGGAAGGCCCCGCGGTGTCGGTGGATACGGCGTGTTCGTCGTCGTTGGTGGCCATGCATTTGGCGGCGCAGTCGTTGCGTTCCGGGGAGTGCGACCTGGCGCTGGCCGGTGGTGTGACGGTGATGGCGACGCCCGCCGCGTTCGTCGAGTTCAGCCGGCAGCGGGCACTGGCCCCGGACGGCCGGTGCAAGGTGTACGCCGGCGCCGCGGACGGGACGTCGTGGTCGGAGGGCGCGGGGGTCCTGGTGCTCGAGCGGCTGGCCGACGCGCGGCGGCTGGGCCATCCGGTGGTCGCGGTGCTGCGCGGTTCGGCGGTGAACCAGGACGGCGCCTCGAACGGACTGACCGCGCCCAACGGGCCGTCGCAGCAGCGGGTGATCCGCGCCGCACTGGCCAACGCCGGGTTGACCGCGGCGGACGTCGACGTGGTCGAAGGCCACGGCACGGGAACGGTTTTGGGCGACCCCATCGAGGCCCAGGCCCTGCTGGCGACCTATGGGCAGGACCGGCCCGCGGACCGGCCGCTATGGCTGGGATCGATCAAATCCAACATCGGTCACACGTCGGCCGCGGCCGGAGTGGCCGGGGTGATCAAGATGGTGCAGGCGATGCGGCACGGGGTGATGCCCCAGACGCTGCACGTGGATGTGCCGTCGCCGCACGTGGATTGGTCGGCGGGTGCGGTGTCGGTGTTGACCGAACCCCAGCCGTGGCCGGCGCGGGACGGGCATCGCCGCGCGGGGGTGTCGTCGTTCGGGATCAGCGGGACCAATGCCCACGTGATCGTCGAGCAGCCGCCGGCGGAGCCGGAACATGTTGCGCCGCATGGCGATCGCCAGGATGCGGTGATCCCGTGGCTGGTGTCGGCCCGGTCGGCCGACGCGTTGGCCGCCCAGGCGGGGCGGTTGCTGGCCCACGTCGAGGCCGAGCCGGACCTGCGTGCCGTGGACGTGGGCTGGTCGCTGGCCACCACGCGGGCGGCCCTGGAGCACCGCGCGGTGCTGGTGGGCAGCGATCGCGACACCCTGACGGCCGGGCTGGCCGGGGTGGCGTCCGGGGAACCGGGCCCCGGCGTGGTGATCGGGCGCAGCCGCCCGGTCGGCAAGCGCGCGTTCGTGTTTCCCGGTCAGGGGTCGCAGCGGCTCGGGATGGGACGGGAACTGTATCGGCGCTTTCCGGTGTTCGCCGAGGCCTTCGACGAGGCCGTGGCTGCGGTGGATGCCCATGCGCGGCTGCCGCTGCGCGACGTGATGTGGGGCACCGACCCGGAGTTGTTGGAGAGCACGGAATTTGCCCAGCCGGCGTTGTTCGTGCTCGAGGTCGCCCTGGCGGCACTGTGGCAGTCCTGGGGGGTGACCCCCGATGTGGTGATCGGCCATTCGGTGGGGGAGATCGCCGCGGCCTGCGTGGCCGGGGTGCTGTCGCTGGCAGACGCCGCGCGGGTGGTTGCGGCCCGCGGACGGTTGATGGCGGCGCTGCCGGCGGGCGGGGTCATGGTGGCGGTGACGGCCACCGAGGCCGAGGTCGCACCGTTGCTGAACGACAACGTGAGCGTCGCGGCGGTCAACGGTCCCGACGCGGTCGTGCTGTCGGGCGAGCGGGCCGCCGTGACGGCCGCGGCCGATCGGCTGGCCGACTGCGGGAGGCGGGTGCGGCGACTGGCGGTCTCGCACGCGTTCCACTCGCCGCTGATCGAGCCCATGATCGAGGAGTTCTCCGCGTTGCTGGCCGGGGTGTCGCCCGGTGCGCCGCGAATCGACTTGATTTCCAACGTGACCGGGCAATTGGCCGGACCCGGATACGGGTCCGCCGACTACTGGGTCGAGCATGTGCGCCGGGCGGTGCGGTTCGTCGACGGGGTGCGGTCGGCCGAATCGCTGGGCGCCGGTGCGTTTGTGGAGGTGGGGCCTGGCGCGGCGTTGACGGCCGCGGTGGAACAGTGCCTGGCGGCCGAGCCGGCCGTTTCGGCGGTGTCGATGGCCAAGGACCGCCCCGAAGTCGCGTCGCTGCTGCTGGCGGCCGGGCGGCTGTTCGCCTCCGGCGCCGACGTGGACTGGACCGCGGTGTTCGATGGCCTGGACGCGCACCGGGTCGGTTTGCCGACGTACGCCTTTCAGCGGCGCAGGTTTTGGCTGTCCGCCGATTCGGTGGGCGCCCGGGATACCGCGAGCCTGGGTTTGGTCGCCGCCGAGCATGCGCTGTTGGGGGCGGTGGTCGAGCGGCCCGATTCGGGCGGCGTGGTGCTCACGGGCCGGCTGTCGACGGCGGCTCAGCCGTGGCTGGCCGATCACGCCGTGACCGGGACGGTGTTGTTCCCGGGCGCGGGGTTCGTGGAGCTGATGCTGCGGGCCGGCGACGAGGTCGGCTGCCCGGTGATCGAGGAGCTGACGCTGTCGGCCCCGTTGCCGCTGCCGAGCAGCGGCTCGGTGCGCGTGCAGGTGGTGGTGGACACCGCCGGCGAGGTCGGATCCCGGGCGGCCGCGGTGTACTCGCAGGCCGGCCCGGAGTGGACGCTGCATGCCCAGGGTGTGTTGAGCCAAGCCTCGCCCAAGCCGGACGCCGATCTGTCGGTGTGGCCGCCGGTCGGTGCCACGGCCGTCGACGTGTCCGGCGCCTACGACGATTTGGCGGCGCGCGGCTACGGGTACGGCCCGGCCTTCCGCGGCCTGCGGAAGGTGTGGCGCCGCGGCGAAGAGACCTACGCCGAGGTCGAGGCCCCGCAGCACGCCGGTGTGACGGTGGGCGGCTTCGGGATTCATCCGGTGGTGCTGGACGCGGCCCTGCACGCATTGGGGGTCGCCGACGAGCGGGCCGAGACCGTCCTGCCGTTCTCCTGGCAAGGGGTGTGTCTGCACGCGGCCGGGGCGTCGCGGGTCCGGGTGCGGCTGGCGCCGGTGGGCAAGGGCGCCGTGTCGGTCGAGGTGGCCGACTCGTCGGGTTTGCCCGTGCTGTCGGTCCGCGAGCTGGTGACGCGTCCTGTCTCGGCCGCGCAGCTGTCGGCGGCCGCCGCGGCGCGCGCCGGTGGCGGCGAACTGCTGGAGGCGGTGTGGTCACCGGTTCCGTTGTCGGACAACGGCAGCGACGCGGCCCCCGAGGTTTGGCAGCCGCCCGCGAACGGCCCGGGCGTGGTCGGCTCGGTCCACGCCGCCACGCATGAGGCGTTGGGCGTGTTGCAGTCCCGGGGCGACGGGTCCGGACCGTTGGTGGTGCTGACCCGCGGGGCGGTCGCGCTGCCCGGTGAGGACGTGTCGGACCTGGCCGGTGCGGCGGTGTGGGGGCTGGTGCGGTCGGCGCAGGCCGAGCATCCCGGCCGGGCGGTGCTGGTCGACTCCGATGGGTCCGTCGAACTGGGATCCGTAATCGGCTGCGGTGAAACGCAATTGATCGTGCGGGAGGGCGTCGCCTACGGTGCCCGGCTGAAGCCGATCAAGGCGCACCCGGTGTTGCGGTTGCCCGAAGCGCCGTCGGTCTGGCGGCTTGCCGCCGGTGACGCCGGGACGCTGGAGGACCTGGCGGTGGTATCCGGGCCGCCGGCGCAACTGGCCGCCGGCCAGGTGCGGGTGGCGGTGGCCGCGGCCGGGGTGAACTTCCGCGACGTGCTGGTGGCCCTGGGCATGTATCCGGGTCTCGCGCAGCTGGGCGCCGAGGGCGCCGGACTGGTGACCGAGATCGGCCCCGGTGTCACCGATTTGGCCGTCGGTGACGCGGTGATGGGCATCCTGGGTCTGACGGGGTCGGAGGCGGCCGTCGATCGGCGGCTGGTGACCCGGGTGCCGCCGGGCTGGTCGTTCGCCGAGGCGGCCGGCGTGCCGGTGGTGTTCCTGACGGCGTTTTACGGGCTGTCGGACCTCGGCGGCCTGCGGGCGGGCGAGCGGGTACTGGTGCACGCCGCCACGGGCGGGGTGGGCATGGCGGCGGTGCAGCTGGCCCGGCATTGGGGCGCGGAGGTCTTCGCGACGGCCAGCCGCGGCAAGTGGGACACCCTGCGCGCCATGGGCTTTGACGACGACCACATCGCGGACTCGCGAACGCTGGACTTCGAGGAAAAGTTCTCCGCCGCAACGGGCGGCGCCGGTATGGACGTCGTGCTCAACTCGCTGGCCGGTGAGTTCACCGACGCCTCGTTGCGGTTGTTGAGTCGCGGCGGGCGCTTCATCGAGATGGGCAAGACCGACCTGCGCGACTCGGGCGCGATCGCGCAAACCTACCGCGCGTTCGATCTGATGGAGGCGGGCCCGGACCGCATCGCGGAGATGTCCGCGGAATTGCTGCGGTTGTTCGCGGCCGGGGCTCTGAAGCCATTGCCCGTCAAGGCCTTCGATGTGCGTTGCGCCGCCGACGCCTATCGGTTCGTCAGCCAGGCCCGCCACATCGGCAAGGTCGTGCTCACGATGCCCGACGGCCCCGACGGGCTGGCCGGCGGCACCGCATTGATCACCGGAGGGACCGGCATGGCCGGCTCGGCGGTGGCCCGTCACCTGGTCGAACGCTATCGCGTGCCGCACGTCATGTTGGTCAGCCGCGGCGGTGAGCGAACCGAAGGGCTGTCCGGGCTGGTCGCCGAGCTGCGCGAGGCGGGGGCCGAGGTGTCGGTGATCGGCTGCGATGTCGGCGACCGCGACGCCGTGGCGCGCCTGCTGGCACAGATACCGGCGCGTTTCCCGCTGCGCGGCGTGTTCCATGCCGCCGGGGTGCTCGACGACGCGGTGATCGCGTCGCTGACGCCGCAGCGCATCGACACGGTGCTGCGGTCCAAGGTCGACGGGGCGTGGCACCTGCACGAGCTGACCCGGGAGTTGGATCTGTCGGCGTTCGTGATGTTTTCGTCGATGGCGGGGATCGTGGGCGCCCCGGGTCAGGGCAACTACGCGGCCGCCAACAGCTTCCTCGACGCCCTGGCGGCGTACCGCCACGCCCACCGGCTGCCCGGCCTGTCGATCGCCTGGGGGATGTGGGAACAGGAGTCGGCCATGACCCGCAACCTCGGCGACCGCGACAAGGCGCGGATGAGCCGCGCCGGGCTGGTCCCGCTGTCCACGCGCCAGGCGCTCGACCTGCTCGACGCCGCGCTGCTGGCCGAGCCGCCCGTCGTCGTGGCCACCCGCCTCGATACCGCCGCGCTGGCGCACGCCGGCGCCGCGCTGCCGCCGCTGTTGAGCCAGCTGGCCACCCGGCGGGCGCGGCGGGTCCTCGACCCCACCGACATGGTGTCGCTGACGGGCCTGCGGGCGCGGCTCGAAGGCCTGGCCCCCGACCAGCGGCGGCGCGAGCTGGTGGAGCTCGTCTGCGCCAACGCCGCCACGGTGTTGGGCCACAGCACCGCGGACGTCAGCGGCGAGCAGGCCTTTCAAGACCTCGGCTTCGACTCGCTGACCGCGGTGGAGCTGCGCAACCGGCTCAAAATCGCGACCGGACTTACCCTTTCGCCCACGCTCATCTTCGATTACCCCACCCCGGCGGCCCTGGCCGAGCACCTCGACGGCCAGCTGACCACCGGGGCAAGCGGCGAGCCGCCCGACCGCATGGCCCGTTTCAACGACGTGGCCCGCGAATTGCAGACACTGCTCGGCCGGTCCGACTGGAGCCCCGGCGACAAGGCGCAGCTCGCCAGCCGGCTGGAGAGCCTGCTGAACACCCTCACCGGCCCGGCGGAAGTCCCCTACCCGCAGCACCCCGACGACCCGTTCGACGACGACATCGCCACCGCCACCGAAAGCCAGCTATTCGCCATCCTCGACGAAGAGATGGGCCCCTAGCATGACGGACGTCGCGGTCATCGGACTCGCCTGCCGATTCCCCGGCGCGGCAAGCCCGCGTGAGTTCTGGGATCTCATCCGCGAGGGCCGCGAGGCGACGCAACTGCCCGGGGACGTCGCGGAGTTCGACGCCGACTTCTTCAACCTCTCGCCGCGCGAGGCGTCCGCGATGGACCCCCGGCAACGATTGGCGCTCGAACTGACGTGGGAAGCCTTCGAGGACGCGTTCGTGGTGCCCGAAACGGTGCGCGGAACCGCGATTTCGGTGTACTTCGGGGCGATGGCCGACGATTACGCCGTCCTCACCCTGCGCGATATCGCCGACAACCTCGACCACCACTCGTTCGCCGGCATCAGCCGCGGGATGATCGCCAACCGGGTCTCGTATGCCTTCGGGTTGCAGGGGGCCAGCATGACCGTCGACTCCGGTCAGTCGTCCTCGTTGGTCGCCGTGCACCTGGCCTGCGAAAGCCTGCGCGCGGGCGAGTCGGCGCTGGCGATAGCCGGCGGGGTTCATCTCAACCTGGCCAACGAAACGGCAATGCTGGAACGAGAATTCGGCGCACTGTCGACGTCGGGACACACCTACGCGTTCGATCGCCGCGCGGACGGCTACGTCCGCGGCGAGGGCGGGGGACTGGTGCTGCTGAAGCCGCTGCCGAACGCCCTGCGGGACGGCGACCGCATTCACGCGGTCATCCGTGGCAGCGCGGTGACCAACTCCGGGCACAGCGCCGCCGGCCAGACGGTGCCCTCTGTTTCCGGTGAGGCCGACGTGATCCGGCGGGCGCTTGCCGCCGCCGGTCTGGGCAGCGCCGACATCGACTACGTCGAGGCCCACGGCACCGGCACCAAGGTCGGCGACGCGGTCGAGGCCCGGGCACTGGGTGAGGTGTTCGGTGCGCGCGAGCATCCGGTGCAGGTGGGGTCGGTCAAGACCAACATCGGCCACGTCGGGGGCGCCGCGGGAATCGCTGGCCTGCTCAAGACCGTGCTGGCCGTGCGGCATTCGGTGCTGCCGCCGAGCCTCAACTACGCCGAAGCGAATCCCGACCTCGAACACCTGCGGGTCAACGTCGACGCGCTGCGCTGGCCGGCGGCGGCCCGTCCGCGCCGCGCCGGGGTGTCGTCGTTCGGCATGGGCGGCACCAACGCGCACGTCATCGTGGAACAGGCTCCCGCGCAACCGGATCCGCCCGATGAGGTGCGTGACGGGTCAGTTGCGTGGGTGCTGTCGGCCCGCTCGGAGCAGGCCCTGGCCAACCAGGCGAGCCGGCTGGCGGAGCGGGTGGTCCACTCGGGGGTGACGGCGGCGGACGTGGGCTGGTCGTTGGCGACGACGCGTTCGGTGTTCGAGCATCGGGCGGTGTTGGTGGGCCACGATCGCGACGCGCTTGCGCGCGGCCTGGCCGGGCTGGCGGCCGGGGGACCGGCCCCCGGTGTGGCGGTGGGCAGGGCCGGACCGACGGGCCAGACGGCCTTCGTGTTCCCCGGCCAAGGCTCGCAATGGCCGGGAATGGGCCGCCAACTCCATCAACGGTTTCCGGCCTTCGCCCGGGCTTTCGACGAGGCCGCAGCGGCGATGGACGCCCACCTGCCGTCGCCGGTGCGCGACGTGATGTGGGGAGCCGACGCCGAGCTGTTGCAGGGCACGGAGTTCGCGCAGCCCGCGTTGTTCGTGCTCGAGGTCGCCCTGGCCGCCTTGTGGCGGTCCTGGGGCGTGACACCCGATGTGGTGCTGGGTCATTCGGTGGGGGAGATCGCCGCGGCGTGCGTGGCGGACGTGTTGTCGCTGGATGACGCGGCGCGCATCGTGGCGGTCCGCGGCGAATTGATGGCGGCACTGCCGGTCGGCGGGGCGATGGTGGCGGTGAGCGCCGGCGAGGCCGAGGTCGCGCCGCTGCTGAACGACGGCGTGAGCATCGCGGCGGTCAACGGCCCCAATTCGGTGGTCCTGTCCGGTGAGCGGGCCGCGGTGGGCGCCGTGGCCGACCGGCTGGCGGGCAGCGGACGGCGGACGCACCGGCTGGCGGTCTCGCACGCGTTTCATTCGGCGTTGATGGAGCCGATGCTCGAGGAATTCGCGCATCGGGTGGCCGACATCCAGCCGCGACAGCCACGAATCCGCTTGGTGTCCAACGTCTCCGGCGAGCCGGCCGGATCCGGCTACGGGTCGGCGCGGTACTGGGTCGAGCACGTGCGCCGGCCGGTGCGTTTCCTCGACGGCGTGCGCACCGCCGAGGCCCTGGGAGTGACGGCGTTCGTCGAGGTGGGTCCGGGCGGCGGGTTGAGCGCGGCGGTCGACCAGTCGCTGACCACCGAGCGGCCGCTCTCGGTGGTCACCGTGCCCAAGGACGCCCCCGAGATCGAATCGTTGCTCAACGCGGCCGGCCGGCTCTTCGCCGCCGGAGTGGGCGTGAGCTGGCCGGCCGTGTTCGTCGGCTCGCACGCGCGCCGGGTCGACCTGCCGACGTATGGCTTTGCCCGCCAACGATTCTGGCTCGGTGGGGAGCATAATGCGTTGCCCGCCAAGGCAACCCGGTCGCCGGGCCTGGCCGAACAATTGCACGCCCTGGGCCCCGCGGAGCAGCACAGCCGGCTTGCCGAACTGGTCTGCGAGCACACGGCCGCCGTGTCGGGGCATCCGGACGGCCGCGCCATCGACCGCCATCGTGCCTTCGCCGACCTCGGGTTCGACTCGCTGACCGGCGTCGAACTGCGTAACCGGCTGACGACGGCCACCGGGCTGGCGCTGTCACGGACCCTGATCTTCGACTATCCCACCCCCGCTGCGCTGGCCGATCATCTGCGGCGACAGTTGTTCCGCGGCGATGACGATGAACCGGACGAGGAGAAGGTGTGGTCAAAGCTGCGCGGCATCCCGCTCGCCGAGCTTCGCAGAACCGGATTGCTCGACAAGCTTCTGCTGCTCGCCGGGGAACCGGAAAGCGTTGTCGCCGAACCGGTCATCGACATGATCGACTCGTTGAGCCCCGACGCGCTGATCGCGATGGCGCTGCACTCCGGCGACGACGAGGACGCCGAATGACGGAATCCACAAGCAATACAACACATGTCGAATACGCGGAATCTTTGCCGGGCTACTCAGAACGGCTTAGACTTCGGGAATTGATGACAGTCCCTTTTGAGCTGGGACGAAAGCAAGAGGGTTGGGCATGAGCGTCATCGCGGGCGTGTTCGGAGCGTTGCCGCCGCATCGTTACAGTCAGGCCGAAATCACCGACCAAATCGTCGAATTCCCCGCATTGAAGGAGCACGAGGACGTCGTTAGGCGGTTGCACGCCGCGGCCAAGGTCAACAGCCGCCACTTGGTCCTGCCGCTGGAGCGGTACCCGTCACTGACCGATTTCGGCGAGGCCAACGAGGTCTTCATCGAACACGCCGTCGAACTCGGCTGCGAGGCGTTGCTGGGCGCGCTGGACGAGGCGGGCCTGCGGCCGCAGGACATCGACATGATCGCCACCACCACGGTCACCGGCGTTGCCGTGCCGTCGCTCGACGCGCGGATCGCCGGACGGCTCGGGCTGCGCCCGGATGTGCGCCGGGTGCCGCTGTTCGGGCTGGGCTGCGCGGCCGGCGCGGCGGGGGTGGGCCAACTGCACGACTACCTGCGTGGCGCGCCGGACGGCGTCGCGGTCCTGGTGTCGGTCGAGCTGTGCTCGCTCACCTTCCCCGCGGTCAAGCCGACCGTCTCGGGCCTGGTGGGGACCGCCATGTTCGGCGATGGGGCCGCCGCGGTGGTCGCCGTCGGCGACCGTCGCGCCGACGGGCTGAGCCCCAACGGGCCCGACATTGTCGACTCCCGCAGTCGCCTCTATCCCGAATCGCTGCACATCATGGCCTGGAACATCAGCTCGACCGGGTTGCACCTGGCGATGTCACCCGAGCTGACGACCCTCATCGACCGCAACCTGGCCGGCGACGTTGGCCGGTTTCTGGGCGCGCACGGGCTGACGACGGAAGACGTCGGCGCTTGGGTGGCGCACCCCGGCGGTCCGAAGGTCATCAACGCGATCGGCAACAGCCTCGGGTTGGCGCCCGACGCCCTCGAGCTGACCTGGCGCTCGCTGGGCGAGATCGCAAACCTGTCGTCGGCCTCGGTGCTGCATATCCTGCGTGACACCATCGCCAAGCCGCCGCCCGGCGGCAGCCCCGGGCTGATGCTCGCGATGGGCCCGGGATTCAGCTCCGACTTCGTGCTCCTGCGCTGGCGCTGAGTAGACGCCTCCAAGCTCAGCCCCCGGAGCGCTCAAGCCGGCCCCGGCACCTGAGTTGAGTCGTTCGGCTACCAGGTGCGAATCAGGCGCGCCACTGGATCGGGCCCCCGGTGATCGCGCGCGCGATGCCAGCTCTCATGCGCGCACCTTTCCCGTTTGCCGAGAAAGGGCTAATATTGCACTATGCAATAGTTGCACTAAGAAAGATTAGCGTGTCATCTAGCTAAGGGGCTAAGGAGGCAGCTCCGGCAACCGGTACGGCGCGTTGATCTCACCGTCGATGCCTGAGAGGGGCCATTGTGCTGAAAGAACTTTCGGACATGCCCGCTGGCGTTCAAGCCCTGGAGGCGGCCGGGCGAGTGACAACGGACGACTACGAGCGGGTCTTTGCGCCGCTGATCGATCGGGCGCGGGCAGCGGGACATCGGATGCGGCTGCTCTACCAATTCGGTCCGGACTTCGAGTCCATCACGCCCGGTGCGCTATGGGCGGACGCTCGACTTGGGTCGCGTTACGTGCGGCTGCTCGATGGCTGCGCTGTCCTGAGCGACGTCGATTGGATTCGCGCACCGGCTCGCGGCATCGGCGGGTTTATGCCGTGCCCGGTGCGGGTGTATGACGGCGACGAGCGCGATGACGCGGTCGCCTGGCTGACCTCGCTCCCGGGTCGCGCCGACGTCTCGATTCGGGATATGGCCAAGGCCTATCTCGGTGGATCATTCGCCGCGGCTGCAAGCCTTGGACGGCTCGTCATATCTAACGGCGGGGAGAACCGTCACCGGACTCTCTGACGCAAAGCGATACGCGTCTGGCGGGCATGCCGGCGCGGTGCGACCCGGTCGGATCTAGCAACTCACTCCAGCGCCTCGGACAGATTCAGCCAGCGGCTCTCCGTCGCCGCCACCTCGTCTTCCAGCGCCCGCAACTCCCGGGTGAGCCGCGCGATGCCGATGTGGTCCGACTGGTCGTGCTCGGCCAGCTCGTGGTGTTTGTCCGCGATCCGGTCGGCCAGCCGCGCCAGTTGGCGGTCGACGCCGGCCAGCTCCTTCTCGGCCGCCCGCCGCTCGGCTCCCGACATGGTCTGTTCCGGTGCGGCGGGCGGCGGCTCGGCCGCCAGCGGGGCGGTCCGGTGGGCGGCCAGCCGCAGGTACTCGTCGATGCCGCCGGGCAGGTGCCGCAACCGGCCGTCGAGAACGGCGTACTGCTGGTCGGTGATCCGCTCGAGCAGGTAGCGGTCGTGGGAGACGACGATCAGCGTGCCCGGCCAGGAGTCGAGCAGGTCTTCCATGGCGGTGAGCATGTCGGTGTCGACGTCGTTGGTCGGCTCGTCGAGGAGCAACACGTTGGGCTCGGACAGCAGAGTGAGCATCAGCTGCAACCGGCGCCGCTGCCCGCCCGAGAGTTCGCCGATCCGAGCCGAGAGCTGGCCCTTACCGAAGCCGAGCCGCTCCAGCAGTTGAGCGGGCGTCACCTCACGGCCCTCGACCTGGTATCCGCCGGGCAGCCGGCCCAGCACATCGGCGATGCGGTCGTCGTCGAGCCCGGCCAGGGCGTCACCCTGCTGGTCGAGCACGGCGAGCTGGACGGTCTTGCCGCGCTTGACGCGCCCGGTGTCCGGCTTGATGCTCCCGGCGATCAGTCCGAGCAGCGTCGATTTCCCGGCGCCGTTGGCGCCGACAATCCCGGTGCGTTCGCCGGGGGCGATCCGCCACTCGACGTCGCGCAGCACCGGGTGGCCATCAAACGCGACCGACACGTCGAGCAGGTCGATGACGTCCTTGCCGAGCCGGGCGGTCGCCAGCTTGGCCAGTTCGACGTTGTTCCGCAGCGGCGGCACGTCGGCGATCAGCTGGTTGGCGGCCTCGATGCGGAACTTGGGCTTCGACGTGCGGGCCGGCGCGCCGCGACGCAGCCAGGCCAGCTCCTTGCGCATCAGGTTCTGCCGCTTGGCTTCGGTGGCGGCGGCCATCCGGTCGCGCTCGACGCGCTGCAGCACGTAGGCCGCGTAACCGCCCTCGAACGGCTCCACGATGCCGTCGTGCACCTCCCACGTCGTGGTGGCGACCTCGTCGAGGAACCAGCGGTCGTGCGTCACCAGCAGCAGCCCGCCGGTATTGCGCGCCCAGCGCTGCCGCAGATGTTCCGCGAGCCAGGCGATGCCCTCGATGTCGAGGTGGTTGGTGGGTTCGTCGAGCGCGATGACGTCCCACTCGCCGACCAGCAACCTGGCCAGCTGGACGCGCCTGCGCTGGCCGCCGCTCAGCGTCGATATCGCGGCGTCCCAGCCGATGTCGGAGACCAGGCCGCTGACCACGTCGCGCACCCGCGCGTCACCGGCCCAGTGGTGTTCGGCCACATCGCCGACCAGCGTCCAGCCCACCGTGTGGTGCGGTTCCAGGGTGTCCGCCTGGCTCAGCGCGCCGACCCGCAATCCGCTGCGGCGGGTGACGCGGCCGGAGTCGGGCTGCAACTGGCCGGTCAGCAACCGCAGCAAGCTGGATTTGCCGTCCCCGTTGCGTCCGACGATGCCGATGCGCGCGCCGTCGTTCACGCCCAGCGTGACCGATCCGAATACCAACTGGGTCGGGTATTCGAGGTGGATGGCCTCGGCGCCCAATAGGTGTGCCACCGGCCCGACCCTACTGCGGCTATTCGAGGGTCAGCAGCGCCCGGTCGACTTCGCTCTGGGTCTCCGCCGACGCCTTGCTGGCCACCGCGTCCAGGAAGCGGCTGGCGAGGTCGCGCAGTTTCAGGTTGGTCTCCTGGGATCGCCAGACCAGGATGTCGAACGCCCGCTCCGCGGAGATGCCATAGGCGGCCATGAGCACGCCCTTCGCCTGCTCGATGCGGGCGCGGGCGTCGGCCACCGCCGACAGCACGTTGTTGATGTCGGTCTGCAGCGAGTCGGTGACGTCGATGTAGAAGCCGGACGTCCCGATCGGGGTGCCGTGGTCGTCGAGCATCCGGTCGCCCGCAACGACGACACAGTGCGTGCGCCCGCCGGTGTCGATGATGCGGTGGCGACTGCTGAACGGCCTGCCCTGCCGCACGCGTTCCAGGACGGCGGCGACCCGCTCGCGTTCCTCGGGGTGCTTGTGCTTGAGCAGCAGTTCGGTGGTCGGTTGCACCCGTCCCGGCTTGTACCCATGCATCCGGGCGACGGCGTCCGACCACTCCCAGCGGTGCCCGTCCAGGAAGAATCGAAACCGGCCGACGCTCTGCGGCTCGCCGAGGCCCAGGACCAGGTCGACCGCGTTGAGGTCGTGTTCGTCGACGGCATCGGACATGAACGCCTCACACGCCGAGTCGGCCGAACCATCATGGGCGGGCCCCCGATTGCGCCTCCGTACGGCCTCGTCTTCAAAGTCAACGGTCATCGCGCATTGCCCTTCAGATCCGTAACTATGTCCTCCGTATATCAATGCCCACTTTCCGGCGGGTCCATTCATGGATCAGGCTTTTCGATAGGGCTCGGCGTCAGCGGGCTTGAACTCGAGGCCCAGCCCGGGCCGTTGTTGGTCCGGCCGCAACGCCCCACCGTCGGGTGGCAGGGCGCCGTCGAACAGCATGTGTTCGATGCGGTGGTGATCGTGGAAGTACTCCAGGTGCCGCAAATTCGGGATCGCGCTGGCCACGTGGGCGTGCAGGTTGGGGGCGCAGTGACCGGACACGTCGACGTTGTAGGCGGCGGCCACGGCGGCGGCCCGCAGCCAGTCGGTGATGCCGCCGCAGCGGGTGACGTCGATTTGCAGGCAGTCGACCGCGTCCGCGGCGAGCATCCGGTTGAAGTACGCCAGGTCGTAGCCGTACTCGCCGGCGGTGACGTCCGGGGCGACCTGATCGCGCACCTCCCGCAGCCCGGCCAGGTCGTCGGAGGAGACGGGTTCCTCGAACCATGTGACGTCGTGGTCGGCCATCGCGTGGGCCATCCGGATGGCCTGCTTGCGGCGATAGGCGCCGTTGGCGTCCACATACAGTTCGACGTCCGGGCCGATCACCTTGCGCGAGAGCGCGATTCGGTCAAGGTCGCGGCGCTCGTCGGAGCCCCACGACTCGCCGATCTTGATCTTGACGCGCGGGATCTTCCACTCGTCCACCCAGCGTTCGAGTTGGGCGCGGGTGGCGCGCTCGTCATAGGTGGTGAAGCCGCCGCTGCCGTAGATCGGCACCCGGTCGTGCGCCATGCCGAGCAGTCGGCATACCGGCAGGCCCAGGAGTTTGCCCTTGAGGTCCCACAGCGCGGTGTCGACCGCCGAGATTGCGCACGACACCAAGCCCGGCCGGCCGTTGTTGCGCATCGCCCGGACCGTCGCCTGCCACCGACCGGCGATGTCGAGCGCACTGTGTCCGGTGATCGTGCCGGCGAGCGGCCCGTTGATCAGGGTGCCGCACGCGCCGTCGGCGTACGTGTAGCCGATCCCGCGCCGGCCGCCCGCCGCAACCTCGGCCAGCACCAGGGTGGTCGACGACCAGGACAGGGTGCCGTCGGCTTCCGGTGCGTCGGTGGGGATTTCGTAGACCCGTGCGGTGACCTCGTCGATGCGTGCGTCGAGACTCATCGCGTCCACCGGCGTGCGGCGAGCCACGCGCCCAGTCCGGCCGCGCCGAGCGCGCTCGTACCGCTGACGACCGGGTGCTGCGACGCCCACAGCTGCGGGCTCAGCGCGTGGGACTTGTCGTCGAACCCGCCGTGGGCGCCGTGGTCGCTGCCGGGTTCCTCGTCCAGCGGGTGCCACAAGTTGTGCGGGCGGCCAGGGCCGACGTGCTGCTCGGTCTGCTGCGAGTCATAACCGGTGCGGCCCAGGTAGCGGTCCAGCAGCGGTGCGACGAACTTCTGCGCCAGCAGCGTCACCATGGTGCTGTCGCCGACCCAATATTGTTTGCGCTCCGGATGATCGGCGGCATACACGACGCCGCGAGCGGCGACCTCCGGCTGATAGATCGGCGGGACGGGTTGGGGATGGCGCGGCAGCCGCGACAGCACCCAGGAGAACTGCGGGGTGTTGACCGCGGGCATCTGGGCCACCGTGATGCGCACCTTGGAGTGCTCGTGCAGCAGTTCGCAGCGCACCGACTCGGTGAAACCGTTGATGGCGTGCTTGGCGCCGCAGTAGGCCGATTGCAGCGGGATGGATCGCTGGCTGAGCGCGGAGCCGACCTGCACGATGGTGCCGCGGTCGCGCGGGCGCATCTTCGCCAGCGCCGCCATGGTGCCGTGCACGTATCCGAGGTAGGACACCTCGGTCACGCGTTTGAACTCCTCGGCACTGATCTCGCTGAACGGCGCGAACACGGAGGTGAACGCGACGTTCACCCAGACGTCGATCGGGCCGAAGGTCGCCTCGGTCTCGTCGGCGGCGGCGGCGACGGCCGCGTGGTCGGCGACGTCGGTGGGAATGGTCAGCGCCTTGCCCCCACCGGATTCGACGTCGCGAGCCGCGCCGTCCAGCCCGGCGGACCCACGGGCGAGCAGGGCGACGTTCGCCCCGCGCTGCCCGAACAGTTGGGCGGTGGCCCGGCCGATGCCGGCGCTGGCCCCGGTGACTACGACTGTCTGTGTCATCGCCAAAATCTCCTTCTGCGTCGAATCAGTCATGGTGGACGGCGTCGTCGGCGAGGGTGGCCGTGCATTCCAGCATCAGCGCGTGCGCGAACGCCTGGGGGAGGTTGCCGCGGAGCTGGCGCTGCCGGACGTCGTATTCCTCGCAGAACAGGCCGGGGGGCCCGCAGGCGGCGCGATTGCGTTCGAACCAGCGCATCGCGCAATGGGCATGTCCCAGTTGATGTTCGGCGAGCGCCATCATGAATCCGCAGAGCAGGAAGGCGCCCTCGGCGTCGCCGAGGTCGCGCTCGTCGTGCCGGAACCGGTACACGAACCCGTCGTGGCTGAGCTGCGTGCGGACGGCGTCCAGCGTGGCCCGGGTGCGTGGGTCGTCGGCGGGCACGGCGCCGCGCACGGGTGGCAGCAGCAGCGACGCGTCGACCCCGGGCAGCCGCGGGCTGCGTTGCCAGTAGCCGCCGTGCGGGTGCAGGCTGCTGGCCGCGGTGTCGGCCAGGATCGCGTCGGCCAGCGAGGCGCAGGCCGCCACCTCGTGGCCGCCGCCGGAAACCTTCGCGATGGCGCGTAGCCCGGCCACGCACGCCAGGCGCGACTGCGTCCAGTGCTCTTCATCGATCTCCCAGATGCCCGCATCCGCGTCGCGCCAGCGCTTTTCGATCGCGCCGATGGCGGTCTGCGCGGCGCGCCAGCCCTCGGCGTCGAGCCGGTCGGCGTTGCCCGCCCAGGCCAGCAGCTGCAGCGCCTCGCCGAAGACATCGAGCTGGAACTGCTGGTTGACCCAGTTGCCCACCTTGTCGGCACCCCCGGGGTAGCCGGGCAGGTCGAGCGTCTCCTCGCCGGGCACACTGTCACCCGTGACGGTGTAGGCCGGCTTGAGGTCGGGGCCGTGTTCGAGCAACCGGGCCCCGACGAATTCGACCGCGCGGTCGAGCAACTCGGTCGCCCCGACGGTCGCCGCGGCGATGCCGGCGTAGACCTGATCCCGGATCCACGCGTACCGGTAGTCGTAGTTCTGGTTGGTGTGCGCGCGCTCGGGCAGACTCATCGTGGCGGCGGCCACCATGCCCCCCCCGCTACTGGTCAGCCCGCGCAGCACCGCGTAGGAGTGACGCCCGTCGCGGGGCGCGATGGTGCAGTTCAGCTCGGGAATGCTGCGACGCCAGGCGGCTTCCGTTGCGTCCCAAGCAATGTCGGCGTCGGGTGGTTGGTCGGGGAGAGTGCGCTCGGAGAGCTCCAGCACGAAATCGTGCTGATCGCCCTCGTCGACGGTGATCTCGCAAGTGAGCAGTTCGCCGCGGCCGCGGGCCGCCTTCACCGATCGCACGTCGCAGCCGCCCAGCCAGCGCCAGCGCAGCCGTCCCGACTTTCCGCTCCATGCCCCGCCGTCGACGGTCATGTCGCCGGGTCCGTGCCGGCCGAACTCCGCACTCGGCGCCAGCACCACTCGCACCCGCGCGGTCCCGCGGCAGCCGATGAGACGACGCAGCAGCACCACCCGGTCGGGATCGCCCGGGAAGGCCAGCGCCTCACGGCATTCCACGATGCCGTCGCGGGTGATCCAGCGATTGCGCCAGATCATGCTGCCCGGCTCGTAATAGCCGCCCCACACGTGCCGCACGTCGGTCGGTGTGATCGCGTAGACGCCGCCGCCCCCGATGAGATTCGAGAACACGCCGTCGGAATCCCAGCGCGGCGCACACATCCACGCGACGTCGCCCTGCGGTCCGATCAGGGCACCCCGCTCACCATCGGCGAGCAGGGCGTATTCGCGCAACACCCGCGGCGAGAAGGTCGCCTCGATGTCGATCGTGCGGTCAGCCACGGACCCCCGCCTCCGATGGCCGCCTCGCCGGGGCGGTGCTGTCGATCTTTCCGGTCGCCATCCGTTCGGCGAGCCGCGAGGCGAGCGCCATGATCGTCAACGCCGGGTTCGCCGAGCCCTGCGTCGGGCACACCGAGCCGTCGGCCAGAAACAGGTTCGGCACGCCCCACACCCGGTGATCGGAGTCGACCACCGAGTTGTCCGGGCGGGTCCCCATCCGGGCGCCGCCGATCAGGTGGGCGAAGCGCTCGATGGTGAGCACGTCCTGGGCGCCGGCGGCGTGCAGGATGTCGCCGATCACTTTGGTGGAGTAGGCCATGTTGGCCTTGTCGTTGTCGCACAGCGTGTAGTCGAACCGGGCCACCGGGATGCCGTACGCGTCCGTCTCCTGGGCGAGGGTGACCCGATTGTCAGGACACGGCAGCAGCTCGTTGAGCACGCCGATGGTCGCCCAGTGGTTGTAGTCGCGCATGTATTCGCGCAACGCCCGGCCCCAATGCCCGTCGGCGAGCACGTGTTCGGCCCAGCCGATGGGAAGCGGCGAAACCGTTTGGATGGAGAAGCCGCGGGCGAACCCGCGCGAGGAGTCGGTCTCGTAGAACTGCTCCGAGGTCACCTCCGGTGGCGGGGCTTTGTACATCCGGACCTCTTCCGACCACCGGCCGGCGGACTGCGTGGCGCCCTGCACCATCACGTAACGACCGACCTGGTCGTCGTTGTTGCCCAGCCCGTTCGGAAAGCGTTCGCTGGCCGAGTTCAGCAGTAGGCGCGGCGTTTCGATGGAATACCCGGCGATCGCGACGACCTTGGCCCGCTGCAGCCGCTCGCTGCCGCCGGCCTCGTCGTAGTAGACCACCCCGCGCGCGGAGCCGGCCTCGTCGAGCTCGACGCGGACGGCCATGCAGTTGGCTCGGATCTCCACGGCGTGGGCCAGAGCGTCGGGCAGGTGCGTCACGTACGGGCTGGCCTTGGCGTTGACCTTGCAGCCCTGCAGGCAGTAGCCGCGGTAGATGCAGTGCGGGCGGTTACCGAAGGTGCCGTTGACGATGCCGACGGGCCCGACCCGCATCTCGATGCCGAGCTGCATCGCCCCCCGCCAGAGTTTCGCCGCGGCACCCGAAATCGGGTGCGGGGAAAAGGAATACCGATGCGGGTAGCCCCAGGGCCAGTTCTGCCCGGCCACCGGCAACTCGAGCTCGATCCGCTCGTAGTGGTGGCGGATGTCTTCGTAGCCGATCGGCCAGTCCGCCCCGACCCCGTCGAGGGTGTAGGTGTCGAAGTCGCTGGGATGGAACCGCGGGGTGTAGCCGGCGTAGTGCACCATCGACCCGCCGACCCCTCGACCGGAGTTGTTCTTGCCCAGCTCGATCGGGTCGTCGCCGCCGATGATGCGCTTCTGCGTCCAGTACAGGGAGTGTGAACCCGCCTCGTCGGAGACCCAGTCCTCGTCGGGGTGCCAGAACGGGCCCGCCTCGAGGATCACCACCCGCCAGCCGGCCCGGGCCAGCCGTTGCGCGAGCACGGATCCGCCGGCGCCCGCGCCGACGACCACCAGGTCGACCTCGTCGTCGTCGCCGTAGCGTTGCATGGTCTTTTCGCCGGGCAGGTCGCGCGAATGTACGTCGAGCAGGAACCGGGATTCGTTGTCCTTGGGTCCGATCGCCCCCCTGAGGAGCCCGCGGAGTCGATCGCCCATCACAACTCTCCCTGTTGGACTACGCGGACCGGGTCCTCGTCGGTGGCGCCCGGGGTCTCGAACGGCTCGCGGGCGGCGGCGGGACCGGTGGCACCGCCGAGGCGCATGAACCCGCGCGGGTAGGCGGGGCCGCCGAACCCGATCTCGTTCCACGCCCACGGGTGGGAGTAGAACCCGGACAAGGTCATTCGCATGCACACCGACCACGCCCGTTTGACGTTGAGGCGCTCCCAGGTCCCGCCCTCCAAGGCTCCCTGCGAGAACTGGTCGATGATCGCCTCTCGGGTGTCGGGGTCGGCGTCGGCGAACGATGCCTTCCCATACCGGCTGGACGCGGTCTCGTCGAGGCCGAGCAGCACCAGGCGCCACGTGTCGCGGTCGTCGGGCATGTCGGCGTACTGGTAGCCGTCGAGTCGGCCGTCGGCGAGCTTGGAATCGACGGACTCGGGCACGGGCACTCGCGGCTCGCGGTCCTGAGCCAGCACCGTGTCGCAGAACGCGCGCAGGCACGGTTCCTCCTCCGCGGTGAAGAACCGCAGCGGGCCGGGCGGTTCCAGCCGGGCCAGCACCACCTTCCTGGTGGCTTCGTCCCAGGTGTCGGTCGTCTCCAGCACGTCGTAATCCGGGTAGCGGCCGATCATTTGGGGGGTGACACCACGGCGTTGCTTGGGCAGCCAGGACGGGTGCGGCGGTTTGCGATCCGCGCGCAGGTTGGGCAGGTGGTCGGGGCGCGAGGTGTCGGCCATCGCGCTCAGCCCCGGAACCGCTCGCGTCGCAGGATCGAGGCCAGCAGCCCCATCCCACCGACCATGCACATCAACCCGGGCGCCGCGATCGGCGGACCCATAGGCACGTTGTAGGACGCGTTCTTCCACCCGCCCGGCTTGCGCGCGACGCCGCGGGCATGCAGGTATTCGCCCATCAGGCCGTTGGCGGTGTAGATGCCCGCGGTGATCGGCAGCCAGAGCTTGGCCCAGCGTCGCGAGAACACCCCGCCAATGCCGGCGACCACCACCGGCGGTGTCACCACGATCGGGCTCCACATCCACTTGTTACCGAAGCTGGCCTTGTAGTGCTCGAAATAGATTTCCGCCGTCGTGACGAGGGCAGCGATGGCCGTCAGCCCGGACAGCGAGCGCTCGAAGCGACCGTGCGCGACGTCGTACAGTGCCCGCTCGGCGAGCTGTTGGGCCTCGCCCCCGCGCCGTCCTGCGTTGCCTAACAACAACATTTGGGTTTCCTTCCTAGCTCGTTGATTCGCCCGCGCAGGCCGATCGGTGCCGCGCACTGAACGACACGGACATACGGGAGGCATTGCGAGGCAAGCACTGTCGGAATTTCGGCCATGGGAGCCGCGCGCACAAAACTTCTGGGGCCGTCCTGCCCATGCGTCACCTCACTTCTGAAACGAAACACGCTCAGGCAGTCATCGCGCGATGAAGACTCGCGATGACTGCCCAGAGAACTGGTAAGCGCCCAGCTGTGTGTTTCAACCGAGGTGGTCTCGACGGCGCGTCGTGACCGAAGCGCATGGGGTGCGTACCCGGTTTGGGTCGGCGCAAACCGTCCAGGTGGACGGCTGCCTCCGGGGCGCCTCGCGTGCGTCCCGAAGTTGTCGGACGTTCGGCGTAGTGTCGAATGTATGTTCGAGTATGCGTTGGCGTCGCGGTCTACCCCGGAGTCGGCGGTGTTGCTGGCGCGGGTGCGCGGGGCGGGGCGTGCGGAGGCGCGGGCGGCCGCCACACGGTTGGTGGCGGTGGGGGATTTGTTGGTGTTGCGGTGCCGTGATTCGGGGGAGCGGGCCGAGTGGGCGGCTGATGCGTGGGATGCGGTGGCCGCTCAGGTGGGTGCGGCGTTGGGCTGCAGTGTGGGGTTGGCCCATAGCTATCTGCGGTATGCGATGGCGATGCGTGAGCGGCTGCCGCAGGTGGGCAAGGTGTTTCAGGCCGGGGGTATCGACTATCGGGCGTTTCAGACGATCGTGTTTCGCACCGATTTGATCACCGACGCCGAGGTGATGGCGCGGGTGGATGCGCGGCTGGCGGTGTTGATCTCACGGCGCCCGTCGCTGACCCGCGCGGGACTGGCTGCGGCGGTGGACCGCATTGTGGCCGTGGTGGATGCCGATGCGGTGCGCCGGGCCAAAAAGGCCATCGATGATCGGTTTGTCGATGTGCAGGCCAACGAGTCGGGGATGGCGTGGCTGAGCGGCAGCGTGTTCGGCGCCGACGGGCAGGTGCTGGATCGGCGCCTGGATGAGTTGGCGGCCAGCGTGTGTGGGGCCGATCCGCGCACCCCACGGCAGCGCCGGGCCGATGCGCTGGGTGCGCTGGCCGCCGGTGCGGATCGGTTGGGGTGTCAGTGTGTGGGGTCGGAGTGCGCCGCGGGGACACCGGCCGCGAGCGCGGTGGTGATTCATGTGGTGGCCGAGGCGGCCACGGTCGCCGGGGGCGGCGCGGCCCCCGGGGTGGTGCCCGGCGTGGAGGGGCTGGTGCCCGCCGAGGTGGTGGCCGAGTTGGCCGGTTCGGCGACGCTGGTGCCGGTGAGTGTCCCGACCGAAGCCGAACCGCGCTACACCCCCTCGGCCAAGCTGGCCGATTTCGTGCGGTGTCGGGATTTGACGTGTCGGGCGCCCGGGTGTGATCGCCCGGCCGT
>NZ_LZII01000074.1:0-57747 GCF_001667425.1 Mycobacterium sp. 852002-51613_SCH5001154
TGCGGCGGACTAGGGGCCGTCCGACGAGGTGCCCATCCGGGTGGCCGGCCTGGTGGAGCGGCTCAAGGCCGCCGAGAAGGAACTCGAACGCGCGCGGGCCGCGGCGGCGCGCGCCGCCGCGACCAACGCCGCGGCCGGCGCGGAGCGTATCGGTAACGTCCGTGTGGTGGCGCAACGGATGTCGGCGGGGATGACGGCGGGCGACCTGCGTTCCCTGGTGGGCGACATTCGCGGCAAGCTGGGCAGCGACCCCGCCGTGGTGGCGCTGATCGCGGAAGGGGAGGGCGGCACCGTGCCCTACGCGATCGCCGCGAACCCGGCCGCCCAAGACCTCGGGATCCGCGCCAATGACCTGATCAAGCAGCTGGCCGCGACCGTCGACGGCCGCGGCGGGGGCAAACCGGATCTCGCGCAGGGTTCCGGAAAGGACCCGACCCGCATCGACGCCGCGCTCGAGGCCGTCCGCTCTGAGATAGCGCGGGTCGGCTGAGTGGTTCCCACAGAGCATCGCCTGCCCGACCGGCCCGGCGACCCTGACCAGGATCCCGGACGGGGCCCACGGCTCGGCGTCGACGTCGGCAGCGTGCGCATCGGTGTCGCCTGCAGCGACCCCGACGGCATCCTGGCCACGCCCGTGGAAACCGTGCGCCGCGACCGTTCCGGCAAACACGTACGGCGGCTGGCCGAGCTGGCCGCGGAGCTCGGGGCGGTCGAGGTGGTCGTCGGGTTGCCGCGCACACTGGCCGACCGCACCGGCCCGTCGGCGGTCGACGCGATGGAGCTGGCCGACGCATTGGCCCAGCGCATCGCCCCGACGCCCGTGCGGCTGGCCGACGAGCGCCTGACCACCGTCAGCGCGCAGCGATCGCTGCGCGCGGCCGGCGTGCGCGCCAGGGAGCAGCGGGCGGTGATCGACCAGGCGGCCGCGGTGGCCATCCTGCAGAGCTGGCTCGACCAACGCCGAGCCACCCTGACGGCGGGGGAGTCCACCGATGGTTGACAGCGCACGGCGTGAACGGGCCGAGCCCGAAGCGGTCGGTTCGTCGCGCAAAGGGAGCCGCGTTTCCCGGAACCGGGCGGAGCGGGGGCGTCGCCGGCGGCGGTTCGCCGGCAAGATCATGCTCGCGGTCGTCGCCGTCGTCGTGCTGGTGGGAGTCTTCGTCGGCGCCAAGCTGTGGCACACGGTATTCGGGTCCGGCGACGACTACACCGGAAGCGGCAAGCGCGACATCGTGATTCAGATCAAGGACGGTGACTCGACCACCATGGTCGGGGAGACGCTGCAGCACGAGCAGGTGACCAAGACCGTCCGGGCATTCGTCAACGCCGCCCACGGCAACACCAAGATCTCTTCGATCCAGCCCGGCTTCTACCGGATGCGCACCGAGATCCCGGCGGCCAACGCCGTCGAGCGGCTGGCCGACCCGAACAGCCGGGTGGGCCGGCTGGTCATCCCGGAAGGCCGCCAGCTCGACGACACCACCGACATGAAGACCAACAAGGTGACCCCGGGGATCCTGACGCTGATCTCCCGTGCCACCTGCGTGACCCTGGACGGCAACCAGCACTGCGTCGCGGTGGAGGAGCTGCGGGCGGCGGCGACCAACAGCGCGCCCGCGGCCCTGGCGGTGCCGCCGTGGGCGCTCGAGCCGTTCACCGAGCTCGGCAAGGACCATCGCCGGATCGAGGGGCTGATCGCGCCGGGCACCTTCAACGTCGACCCCTCGACGTCGGCCGAGACGATCCTGTCGGGCCTGATCAGCGCCGGCGCCGTGGAGTACATGAAGTCGGGGTTGGTCGACACCGCCCAGGCCATGGGCCTGTCGCCCTACGACATCCTGGTGGTGGCGTCGCTGGTCGAGCAGGAATCCAAGTCGCAGGACTTCGCGAAGGTCGCACAGGTCATCTACAACCGCCTGCACGCTCACCACACGCTGGAATTCGACTCGACGGTCAACTACCCGCTGGACCGCCGGGAAGTGGCCACCACCGACGCCGACCGTGCCCAGAAGACGCCGTGGAACACCTACGTGTCGCAGGGGTTGCCGGCGACCGCGATCTGTTCGCCCGGGGTGGACGCCCTGCACGCCGCCGAGCATCCCGAGCCCGGTGACTGGTTGTACTTCGTCACCATCGATGCCCAGGGGACGACGCTGTTCACCAAGGATTATCAGCAGCATCTGGCCAACATCGAGCTGGCTAAGCGCAACGGTGTCCTCGATAGCGCGCGCTGACGGCGCACCGCGAAAAGCAGCGGTGCTCGGCAAGCCGATCGCCCACTCGAAGTCCCCGCAACTGCACCTGGCTGCCTACCGGGCGCTGGGGCTGCACGACTGGACCTACGAGCGGATCGAGTGCGACGCCGAGCAGCTGCCGGCGGTGGTCGGCGGGTTCGGACCCGAGTGGGTCGGGGTGTCGGTGACCATGCCGGGCAAGTTCGCCGCGTTGCGGTTCGCCGACGAGTGCACCGAACGCGCCGAGCGGGTGGGGTCGGCCAACACCCTGGTCCGCACGGAAGCGGGCTGGCGGGCGGACAACACCGACATCGACGGCGTGGCGGGGGCGCTGGGGTCAGCGGCCGGGCCGGCGCTGGTGTGCGGGTCGGGTGGCACCGCGCCGGCGGCCGTGTTGGGGCTGGCCCAGCTGGGCGTCACCGCCATCACCGTCGTCGCGCGCAATCCGGACAAGGCCGCCCGGCTGGTGGAGCTCGGCACGGGAATCGGGGTGTCGACGCGGTTCGTGGGTCTGGACAGCGACGAGTTGCCCGCCGCGGTGGCCGGCGCGGAGGTGCTGGTCAGCACGATTCCCGCCGAGGTCGGGGCGCGGTATGCGAACACCTTCGCGGCCATCCCGGTGCTGCTCGACGCCGTCTACGACCCGTGGCCCACGCCGCTGGCCGCCGCGGTCGCCGACGCCGGCGGGCGCGTGATCAGCGGCCTGCAGATGCTGCTGCATCAGGCCTTCACCCAGGTCGAGCTATTCACAGGCCTGCCGGCGCCGCGAGAGGCGATGGCCGCCGCCTTGGGCTAGCGTCCCGCGGCATGCGGGTGACTGCGGCGGTCGCGGTGCTGGTCTGGCTGGCGGTGTTGAGCGGTTACGACATCCGCGAGCGCCGGTTGCCGAACCTGCTGACGCTGCCCGGGGCCGGGATGATCCTGCTGGCGGCCGCCGTGTCCGGGCGCGGCTGGCCCGCCCTCGCAGGGGCGACGGCGTTGACCGCGGTCTATCTGCTGGTGCATTCCGTGGCCCCGGCGGGGATGGGGGCGGGAGACGTCAAGCTCGCGATCGGCCTGGGGGCGCTGGCCGGCTGTTTCGGCGTCGGGGTGTGGTTCCTGGCGGCGCTGGCGGCGCCGCTGCTGACCGTGTCGTGGGGCCTGCTCGGCGGCGCGGACGCCGCGTCGGTGCCGCACGGCCCCTCGATGTGCGCGGCCACCGCCGCCGCAATCGGCCTGGTGCTGATGTGAGCCCGACGGCCACGCGCGGATTTAAGCCCACCCGGGCGCACATGGGAAGATGATCGGGTGTTGCGTTGGATCACCGCCGGGGAGTCCCATGGCCGCGCCTTGGTGGCCATGCTCGAGGGCATGGTCGCCGGCGTCGAGGTCAACTCGACCGATATCGGCGACCAGTTGGCCCGCCGCCGGCTCGGTTACGGCCGCGGCGCGCGGATGAAGTTCGAGCGCGACGCGGTGACCGTGCTCTCCGGGGTGCGCCACGGCATCACGCTGGGCGGCCCCATCGCCATCGAGATCGGCAACACCGAGTGGCCCAAGTGGGAGACCGTGATGGCCGCCGACCCGGTCGACCCGGCGGAGCTGGCCAATGTCGCGCGCAACGAACCGCTCACCCGGCCGCGGCCCGGCCATGCCGATTACGCGGGCATGCTCAAGTACGGCTTCGACGACGCCCGGCCGGTGCTGGAGCGGGCCAGCGCCCGGGAGACGGCAGCCCGCGTCGCGGTGGGCACCGTCGCGCGGTCCTTCCTGCGCCAGGCCCTGGGTGTCGAGGTGCTTTCGCACGTGATCGCGATCGGTCCGTCGGCTCCCTACGACGGCCCGCCGCCCCGCCCGGAAGACCTGCCCGCGATCGACGACAGCCCGGTGCGCGCCTTCGACAAAGAGGCTGAGAAGTCCATGATCGCCGAGATCGAGGCGGCCAAGAAGGACGGCGACACCCTCGGCGGCGTGGTCGAGGTGGTGGCCACGCGTCTGCCGGTCGGGCTGGGTTCGTTCACCAGCGGCGACAACCGGCTCGACAGCCAGCTCGCCGCCGCGGTGATGGGCATCCAGGCCATCAAGGGCGTGGAGATCGGCGACGGGTTCGAAACCGCCCGCCGCCGCGGTAGCCGCGCCCACGACGAGATGTATCCCGGACCCGACGGTGTGGTCCGCTCGACCAACCGTGCGGGCGGGCTCGAGGGCGGCATGACCAACGGGCAGCCGCTGCGGGTGCGCGCCGCGATGAAACCCATCTCCACCGTGCCGCGGGCGCTGGCCACCGTCGACCTGGCGACCGGCGACGAGGCCGTCGCCATCCACCAGCGCTCGGACGTGTGCGCGGTGCCGGCCGCCGGCGTCGTGGTCGAGGCCATGGTGGCGCTGGTGCTGGCCCGGGCGGCGCTGGAGAAGTTCGGCGGCGATTCGCTCACCGAAACCCGCCGCAACATCGAGGCGTATCAGCGCGCGGTCGCCGACCGGGAAGCGCCGGCCGCCCGGGGTACCGCGTGATGGCACCCAGGGCGGTACTGGTCGGGTTGCCGGGTTCGGGCAAGTCCACCATCGGGCGGCGCCTGGCCAAGGCGCTCGGCGTCGGGTTCCTCGACACCGACGCGGCGATCGAGCAGCAGACCGGGCGCAGCATCGCCGACATCTTCGCCGCGGAGGGGGAGCAGGAGTTCCGCCGCATCGAGGAGGGCGCGGTGCGCGCCGCGCTGGCCGACCATGACGGCGTGGTGTCGCTCGGCGGTGGGGCCGTTACCAGCCCGGGGGTCTGCGCGGCGCTCGCCGGCCACACCGTCATCTACCTGGAGATCAGCGCCAACGAGGGCGTGCGGCGCACCGGCGGCAGCGCCGTGCGCCCGCTACTCGCCGGCCCGGACCGGGCCGAGAGATACAAAGCGCTGATGGCCGAGCGGGTCCCGCTGTACCGGCGCGTGTCGACGATCCGCGTCGACACCAACCGCCGCAATCCCGGGGCGGTCGTGCGCTACATCGTGTCCCGGCTGCAGACCCCCGAGAACGCCCACGCGAAGGCGGCGACATGACCCACACCGTGCAGGTGGCCGTCGATCCGCCCTACCCGGTGATCATCGGCACCGACCTGGGCGACGAGCTGGTCGAACTGCTCTGCGACCGGCACCGGGTGGCCATCGTGCACCAACCGCCGCTCGCGCAAACCGCCGAAGCGATCCGAAGCCGCTTGGCGGACAAGGGCGTTGACGCGCACCGCATCGAAATCCCGGACGCCGAGGCCGGAAAGGATCTTCCCGTTGTGGGCTTCCTCTGGGAAGTCTTGGGCCGCATCGGGATTGACCGCAAAGACGCGTTGGTCAGCCTCGGCGGCGGCGCCGCCACCGACGTCGCCGGGTTCGCGGCGGCCACCTGGCTGCGCGGCGTCGACATCGTCCACATTCCCACCACGTTGCTCGGCATGGTCGACGCGGCCGTCGGCGGCAAGACGGGCATCAACACCGACGCGGGTAAGAACCTAGTGGGCGCGTTCCATCAGCCGCTGGCGGTGCTGGTCGACCTGGCGACCCTGGAGACGTTGCCGCACAACGAACTCGTCGCCGGAATGGCCGAGGTGGTCAAGGCCGGCTTCATCGCCGACCCGGTGATCCTCGATCTCATCGAGGCCGACCCGCAGGCCGCCGTGGACCCCGCGGGTGACGTGCTTCCGGAGCTGATCCGGCGCTCGATCGCCGTCAAGGCGGAGGTGGTCGCCGCCGACGAGAAGGAGTCGGAGCTGCGCGAAATTTTGAACTATGGCCACACATTGGCGCATGCGATCGAGCGCAGGGAGCGCTACGAGTGGCGGCACGGTGCCGCGGTGTCGGTGGGCCTGGTGTTCGCCGCGGAACTGGCCCGGCTGGCCGGGCGGCTCGACGACGCGACCGCGCAGCGTCATCGCACCGTCCTGTCGGCGCTCGGCCTGCCTGTCGGCTACGACGCCGACGCGTTGCCGCAACTGCTGGAATACATGGCCCAGGACAAGAAGTCGCGCGCCGGCGTGCTGAGGTTCGTGGTGCTCGACGGCCTGGCCAAGCCGGGGCGGCTGGCCGGCCCCGACCCGTCGTTACTGGCGGCGGCGTACGCGGGGCTGTCCGACGAAGAGGACGCCTGATGACCCCCACCGTCAACGTGATCAATGGCCCGAACCTGGGCCGCCTGGGCCGCCGCGAGCCGGAGGTCTACGGGGACACCACGCACGACCAACTGGCCGAGCTCATTGAGCGGGAGGCCGCCGCGCTCGGCCTGAAAGCCGTTGTGCGCCAAAGCGACAACGAAGCCCAGCTGCTGGATTGGATCCATTCTGCCGCCGACGCGGGCGAACCGGTGATTCTCAACGCCGGCGGGCTGACCCACACCTCGGTTGCGCTTCGCGACGCGTGCGCCGAGTTGCGCGCGCCCCTGATCGAGGTGCACATCTCCAACGTGCATGCCCGCGAAGACTTTCGGCGGCACTCGTACCTCAGCCCGGTCGCGACGGGGGTGATCGTCGGGCTGGGAATCCAGGGCTACCTGCTCGCCCTGCGCTACCTGGCGGAAACCGCCAAGGGTTAGCCCTTGCCGGGCTCGCTGCCCGGCGTGGTGGGCTCGTCGCCGGCCTTGCGGATCACCTCGGTTTTGGGCTCGGACTCGGTCTTGGCGATCGTTTCGGTGGGCGCATCCCGCTCGGCCGTGGCGACCGCCGCGGTCCGCTCCTCGTGCTGCGCTCCCGCCGTGGGGATCTCCCCGGTCGGCGCGTCGTCACCGCGTACCGCGGAGAACACGTCGGTGTCGCTGTCCCGCCCTTCCTTGTCGCCAAGGCCGTGGCGCTTCTCCGGCTCCTTCTCGTACTGCCGGTCCACCCGCCAGCGGCCGATGGTCACGCCGATGATCCCGGGCAGGAACACGCAGAGCGCGGTGAACGCCGCGAACGTGGTCAGCTCGTTGATCAGGCCGCCGGTGTAGAGACCCTTGTACACCAGCGCGATGAGCCAGGAGACGGCGCCGGACAGGACGCCGGCCACCAGGCCGGCCAGCAGCCAGGTCATCGCCAGATCGCGGCGCCGGTCCGGGTCCGGGTTCGCGTGGGCGTCGGCCCGGCCGTCGAATACCCCCCAAACGGCCACGCCGATGATGAACAGAAGCAGCAGCACCACGCTGAATAGCCCGGCCTGCGTCTGCCATGCATTTATCAACGCGCCTTGGAACAAGCGGACGATTACCATCGCCGCGGCGTACACCAATCCGCGCAGCATCCAGGACCTCATGGGCAATCAGCGTAGCGAGTACCGTCAAGGGTCGTGACACATTCTCAGCGCCGAGACAACCTGAAGGCGCAAATTCGAGCCGCTGGACTGGACGCGATGCTGGTCAGCGACCTGAACAACGTGCGCTACCTATCCGGTTTCACCGGATCGAACGGCGCGTTGTTGGTTTTCGCCGACGATCGGGGCGCGGTGCTGGCCACCGACGGCCGGTATCGCACCCAGGCCGCGGAGCAGGCGCCCGGGCTCGAGATCGCCATCGAACGCGCCCTCGGGCGCCACCTGGTCGGCCGGGCCGCTGAGGACGGCGTCGAGAAGCTGGGCTTCGAAAGCAACGTGGTGACCGTCGACGCCTTCGACGTCCTGACCGGCGAGCTCGGCGAGCGCAAGGCGGGCACCGAGCTGGTGCGGGCCGCCGGGACGGTCGAGGCGCTGCGCGAGGTCAAGGACGACGGCGAGGTGGCGCTGCTGCGGCTGGCCTGCGAGGCGGCCGACGCCGCCCTCGCCGCCCTGGTGGAGGGCGGCGGCCTGCGGCCCGGCCGGACTGAACGTGAGGTGAGCCGCGAGCTCGAGGCGCTGATGCTCGACCACGGCGCCGACGCGATCTCGTTCGAGACCATCGTGGCCGCCGGGCCGAATTCGGCGATCCCGCATCACCGCCCCACCGACGCCGCGCTGGCCGCCGGCGACTTCGTCAAGATCGACTTCGGCGCGCTGGTGGCCGGCTATCACTCCGACATGACCCGCACCTTCGTGCTCGGCAAGGCCGCCGACTGGCAGCTGGAGATCTATCAGCTGGTCGCCGACGCCCAGCGGGCCGGGCGGGAGGCGTTGCGGGCGGGCGCCAACCTGCGCGACGTCGACGGCGCGGCGCGCCAACTGATCGTCGACGCCGGTTACGGCGAGCAGTTCGGCCACGGGCTGGGGCACGGCGTGGGGTTGCAGATCCACGAGGCGCCGGGGATCGGCGCCACGTCCACCGGCACGTTGCTGGCCGGTTCGGTGGTGACCGTCGAGCCGGGCGTCTACCTGCCGGGCCGCGGCGGCGTGCGCATCGAGGACACCCTGGTCGTGCCCGGCGAGGCGGCGGCGACCCGCGGGCAGGCGCCGGAGTTGCTCACCCGGTTTCCGAAGGATTTCGCGGTTCTGGCCTAGGCGAACCGCGCGGTTCGGCGGCCGGCGGCCGGGGGTAAAGTCGGGTGGCGTGAATGGGGTGGAGCCAATCGAGCGTGGGCTGGCGCGCTTGCGGGACTTTCGGTGGGAACTGAACGCCCAGCCCTTGCGGGAGCTGCGGCTGGAGATCGACATCGTGTATTTCCCCGTCCCGGTGCCGTTTTCCGGCGGGAGAAAGCTCAATGTCCCCTTCTTGACGATGATCAGGCCGCTGCGGCCCTCGCCGAGCGAGCCGGCCGAGGCCGGCCCTTAAGCCGGGAGCTTCCCGCCGCCACCCGACGCGCGGGCGTGGGCCGCGTCGCGCTTTAGACTGACGGACAAATTGCAGACAGGTCGCGAACGACTGTCCATCCTCTAGGAGATACACCGAACCGTGGCAAGCACCGCCGATTTCAAGAACGGACTGGTGCTGGTGATCGACGGCCAGCTCTGGCAGATCGTTGAGTTCCAGCACGTCAAACCGGGCAAGGGCCCGGCCTTCGTGCGCACCAAGCTGAAGAATGTGCTTTCCGGCAAGGTCGTCGACAAGACGTACAACGCCGGCGTGAAGGTGGAGACGGCCACCGTCGACCGGCGCGACGCCACCTACCTGTATCGCGACGGCTCGGACTTCGTGTTCATGGACAGTCAGGACTACGAGCAGCACCCGCTGCCGGAGTCGCTGGTCGGCGACGCCGCCCGGTTCCTGCTCGAGGGCCTGCCGGTGCAGGTGGCGTTCCACAACGGGGCCCCCCTGTACCTCGAGCTGCCGGTGTCGGTCGAGATGGAGGTCACGCACACCGAGCCGGGCCTGCAGGGCGACCGGTCCAGCGCCGGCACGAAACCCGCCACCGTGGAGACCGGGGCGGAGATTCAGGTGCCGCTGTTCATCAACACCGGCGACAAGCTGAAGGTGGACACGCGCGACGGCAGCTATTTGGGGCGCGTCAACGCGTGAGCAGGCCCGTCCGGGGGCGCCATCAGGCCCGCAAGCGTGCCGTCGACCTGTTGTTCGAGGCCGAGGCCCGCGGGCTGGGCCCGGCCGAGGTCGTCGACGGGCGCGCCACCCTGGCCGCGGCGAACTCCGAGGTGGCGCCGTTGCAGCCGTACACGGTCGCGGCCGCCCGGGGCGTCGGTGAGCACGCCGCCCATATCGACGACTTGATCAGCTCGCACCTGCAGGGCTGGACGCTGGACCGGCTGCCCGCCGTCGATCGCGCCATCCTGCGGGTCGCGGTGTGGGAGCTGCTCTACGCCGACGACGTGCCGGAGCCGGTCGCCGTGGACGAGGCCGTGCAGCTGGCCAAGGAGCTGTCCACCGACGACTCGCCGGGCTTCGTCAACGGCGTGCTGGGCCAGGTCATGCTGGTGACCCCGCAGATCCGGGCGGCCGCCGAGGCGGTGCGCATCCGTGCGGCCGGCGCGCCGGAAACCGAGGAACACCAGGCGTGACCCGGCTGGAGCTGCGCGCCGTCGTCGCGGGGTTGCTGGCCGCGACGGTGGTGCTGGGTGCTGTGGTCTGCGCCGCCTTCGGCTGGACCATCGTCGCGTCGGCGCTGTCGATCTACGCGCTCGCGGTGGGCGCCTGGTTGTATCACTGCGTCGAGCGGCTGATCGTCGCCCGCCGCATCAGCACGGTTCGCACCGCCGCGCGGCCGCTGCAGCCGCTGCTGCCCGTGATGGCCGCGCTCATGGGCCTGACCCAGTCCGTGGTGCGATCGCTGTCCGACGTCACCGAGTTGCCCGCCCGCCGCTGGGAGCTTCCGGTCCTGCGCTGGGTGGACAGCACGCGGGCCAACCGGCGCATCGTGGACGCCGACGAGGATGACGACGAGCTGAACAGCTGAGGAGAGCTCACGCGAAACGATCACGCGGGCAGCGCGGCGGGGTGAGAATACAAGTCGCTCAGAAGAACAGGTGAGGTCATGACTCGATACACCACCCAGCCGCGACGACTCCGCGTCTCCGCGCTGGCGGCGGTGGCCAACCCGTCCTACGCCCGCGTCGACACGTGGAATCTGCTCGACGACGCGTGCCGCCACCTCGCCGAGGTCGACCTGGCCGGGCTCGACAAGACCCACGACGTGGCCCGGGTCAAGCGCCTGATGGACCGCATCGCCGCCTACGAGCGGTACTGGCTGTATCCGGGTGCGGCGAACCTGGCGACCTTCCGCGCGCACCTCGAGAGCCTGTCCACGGTGCGGCTCACCGAAGAGGTTTCCATGGCCGTCCGGCTACTGAGCGAATACGGCGACCGCGCAGGGCTTTTCGACACATCGGCGCCGCTGGCCGACCAGGAGCTGGTGGCCCAGGCCAAACAGCAGCAGTTCTACACCGTCTTGCTCGCCGACGACGCGCCCGCGACGGCCCCGGACTGCCTGGCCGAATGCCTGCGGGACCTGCGCAACCCGTCCGACGACGTGCAGTTCGAGATCCTGGTGGTGCCCAGCGTCGAAGACGCGATCGCCGCGGTCGCCCTGAACGGCGAGATCCAGGCCGCCATCATCCGCGACGACCTGCCACTGCGCTCTCGAGACCGGCTGCCGCTGATGAACACCCTGCTGGGGGCCAACGAAGACGTGGATATTCCCGACCGCGCCAACGACTGGGTGGAGTGTGGCGAATGGATCCGCGAATTGCGGCCCCACATCGACCTGTATCTGCTGACCGACGAGTCCATCGCGGCGGGCGATGACACCGAGCCCGACGTCTACGACCGGACGTTCTACCGGCTCAACGATGTCACCGACCTGCACAGCACCGTCCTCGCAGGGCTTCGAAATCGTTACGCCACGCCATTTTTCGATGCGCTGCGGGCGTATGCGGCGGCACCGGTCGGCCAATTCCACGCGCTGCCCGTCGCGCGCGGTGCCAGCATCTTCAACTCGAAGTCGTTGCAAGACATGGGCGAGTTCTACGGCCGCAACATCTTCATGGCCGAGACCTCGACCACATCCGGCGGCCTGGACTCGTTGCTCGACCCGCACGGCAACATCAAGAAGGCGATGGATAAGGCCGCGCACACGTGGAATTCCGACCACACGTATTTCGTCACCAACGGGACGTCCACCGCCAACAAGATCGTCGTCCAGTCTCTGACCCGGCCGGGCGACATCGTGCTGATCGACCGCAACTGCCACAAGTCGCACCACTACGGGCTGGTGCTGGCCGGCGCCTACCCGCTGTACCTGGATGCTTATCCGTTGCCGCAGTTCGCGATCTACGGGGCGGTGTCGCTGCGCACGATCAAGCAGACGCTGCTGGATCTCGAGGCGGCCGGCCAGCTGGACCGGGTGCGCATGCTGCTGCTGACCAACTGCACCTTCGACGGCGTGGTCTACAACCCGCTGCAGGTCATGCTGGAGGTGCTGGCCATCAAGCCGGACATCTGCTTCCTGTGGGACGAGGCGTGGTACGCGTTCGCCACGGCCGTGCCCTGGGCCCGGCAGCGAACGGCGATGGTGTCGGCCGAGCGCCTCGAGAAGATGCTGGCGTCGCCGGAATACGCTGCCGAGTACCGGGATTGGGCGGCATCGATGGAAGGTGCCGATCGGTCGGAGTGGGTCGACCGCCCGCTCTTGCCCGACCCCGCCCGTGCGCGGGTCCGCGTGTACGCGACACATTCGACGCACAAGTCGCTGTCGGCGCTGCGGCAGGCGTCGATGATCCACGTCCGGGACCAGGATTTCAACGCGCTGGCCCGCGACGCCTTCGGTGAGGCGTTCCTCACGCACACCTCCACCTCACCGAACCAGCAACTCCTGGCCTCGCTGGACCTGGCGCGCCGGCAGGTCGACATCGAGGGCTTCCAGCTGGTCCGGCAGACCTACGACATGGCGCTGGTATTCCGCCACCGGGTGCGCCGAGACCGGTTGATCAGCAAGTGGTTCCGCATCCTCGACGAGTCCGACCTGGTGCCCGAGGAGTTTCGGGCGTCGTCGGTGAGTTCCTACCGCGAGGTCCGGCAGGGGGCGCTGGCCGAGTGGAATGAGGCGTGGCGGTCCGATCAGTTCGTGCTGGACGCGACGCGGGTGACCTTGTTCGTCGGCAAGACGGGGATGAACGGATACGACTTCCGCGAAAAGATCCTGATGGACCGATTCGGCATCCAGATCAACAAGACGTCCATCAACAGCGTGCTGCTGATCTTCACCATCGGTGTGACCTGGTCGAGCGTGCACTATCTCCTCGACGTATTACGCAGGGTGGCAATCGATTTCGACCGCGCCGAGAACGCCGCCAGTGTCGCCGACCGGGCATTGCAGGAGCGTCACGTCGAGGAGATCACGCAGGACCTGCCGCACCTGCCCGACTTCAGCGAGTTCGACGTCGCCTTCCGGCCGGTGGACGCGTGCATCTTCGGCGACATGCGGTCGGCCTTCTACGCCGGATACGAGGAGTCCGATCGCGAGCACGTCCTGATCGGCATGGCGGGCCGGCGGTTGGCGGAGGGCAAGACGCTGGTGTCCACCACGTTCGTGGTGCCCTACCCGCCCGGCTTCCCGGTGCTGGTCCCCGGTCAGGTGGTGTCCAAGGAGATCATCTACTTCCTGGCCCAGCTGGACGTGAAGGAGATCCACGGCTACAACCCCGACCTGGGGCTGTCGGTGTTCACCGAGACGGCGCTGGCGCGGATGGAGGCCCAGCGGAACGCGGCGCTGGCGGCGGTGGGTACGGCGTATCCCTCGTTCGAGTTGCCGTCGGACGCTACGGGGATGAACGGCACCGGCAATGGTGACCGTGTCGCGCGAGCCGTCAGCGAAGGTGCCGGCGGCTAGGGGCGCGACGGGGCCGGGTGTGGGGGTGCGGGCTGCGCCCAGCCGAGCTCGCCTGCCCGGATCCCTCGGGTGATCTCGTCGCTGCGGGCCGGGCTGCCGGCCGGCGCCGTTTCCGGACAGCTGCAGCTAAGGGTCCTGAACACGCCCGGGTCGGCGCCCGCGGGCACCGCTGCCACCAGCCCCAATCCAACGGCAATGGCGGCGTGGACCAGCATTCGGGTGGTCGCGCGGTTCTTGTGACGCGCCGGGCGTGCAGTACCAGACATGACGGTGTCAGCGTAGGAGCCGATCGCTGAGAAGCCGCTGAGAAGAGGGCTGACCTCGATGTTTCCCGGTTGGGCGCGGCCCTGCAGAATCGGAGGGGTGTTGTCGCCTCGCCTCCCGCACTGGGGCATCGCCGCTCGCTCGGCCGCCGTGTCGGCTGTCGTCGTGCTCTGCGCCCTCGCCCTCGCCGGCGCGGGGCTGGACGCGATTCTGTACCGGTCGCTACTGGTGGGCGTCGATTATGCCGCCGCCGAACGAGTTCGCGACCTGGCGAAGGCGCTGCAGGCCGAGCCGCCGGCCGGCCTCGACAACGCCCTGTTGACCACCGACTCGAGGGTGGTCGCCGTGCAAGTGATCGCCCCCGACGGGCGGGTGGTCAAGCGGTCGCGCTCGGCACCCGCCACGCCGCTCGTTCCCGTGAGCGGGTTCGACTTCGCGCTGCGTCGCGGTCTGCCCGACGACGCGGTGGCGGGTGACGACATGCGCGTCAGCGGTCAGCGGGTCGCAACCCCGTCCGGCGAATACACGGTGCTCGTGGGCGGGGGGAGCGAGGCGGTCGAGGAGACCGCGCGGACCGTCGCCCTGCTCCTGGCGGCCGGTGCGCCCATCGTCATCGCGGGGGCGGCGGTCGCGACGTTCTTGCTGGTTCGCCGGTCGCTGCGATCGGTGGACGCGATCCGCGCGCGCGTGGCCGAGATCTCGACCTCCGACCTGGCCGAGCGGGTGCCGGTACCCAATGGCCGCGACGAGATCGCGGCTCTGGCGGTGACCATGAACCGGATGCTGTCCCGTATCGAAGCCGGCCACCGTGCGCAACAGCGCTTTATCGGCGACGCGTCGCATGAACTGCGCAGCCCGCTGGCCACCATCATCTCCGGGCTGGAAGTGGCCGAGGCCCATCCAGACCTGCTCGACGCCGAGTTGGCGGTCAACACGCTGCTTCCCGAGGCGCAACGCATGCACGCGCTGATCGAAGACCTGCTGCTGCTGGCCCGCGCCGACGAGCAGAGCCTGGTGCGGCGCAAGGAAGTACTGGCCCTCGATGAGGTCGCCGATGTCGAGGTCACCCGCGTGCGACGGGAGGGTCGCTGCGCAATCGACACCGACATCCGTCCGGTTCGTTGCACCGGCGACCCGATGGCCATCTCGCGAATTATCCGCAACCTGGTGGAAAACGCTGTCCGCCACGCTACTTCGCGTGTCGCCGTACAAGTCGGCAGCGGCAACGGGACGGCCATCGTTACCATCAGCGATGACGGCCCGGGGATCTCCCCGGCCGACCGAACCCGGGTGTTCGAGCGCTTCGTGCGTCTGGATTCCGACCGTGCCCGCAGCGGCGGGGGAGCCGGCCTGGGCCTCGCGATCGTCGCCGAGGTGGTCGCCGCTCACGGCGGCTCGGTCACGATCGAGGACCGGCCGGGCGGCGGAACCCGGATGGTGGTGTCCCTGCCGTTACGCGACCCTCAGCACAGCAGCCGGTAACCGACGCCCCGCATGGTTTCGATGGTGTTGGTGCCGAAGGGAATATCGATCTTGCGACGCAGATATCCCACGTAGACCTCGACCACGTTGTCGGGCCCGCGGTAGTGCGCATCCCACACGTTGCGCAGTATCTCGGCCTTGGTCACGACCATGTCCTTGTTGCGCATGAGGAATTCGAGCACCCCGAATTCCCTGGGGGTCAACGTGATCGGGGTCGAGTCGCGGTGGACGGTGTGCCGCGCGGGGTCCAGGCGCAGCGATCCGGCGGTCAGCACCGTGGGCCGCTCCGGCACGCCGCGGCGCATCAGGGCGCGCAGCCGCGCCACCAGCACCCGAAACGAGAACGGTTTGGTCAGGTAGTCGTCGGCTCCCAGGTCGAAAGCGTCCGTTTCGTCGTACTCACCGTCCTTGGCGGTCAGCATCAGGACCGGCGTCCACACGTTTTGCGTCCGCATCCGGCGCAGCACCTCGTATCCGCTGTGGCCGGGCAGCATGATGTCGAGGATCACCACGTCGAAGCCGGTGTCGACCGCCTCCCGCAGGCCGTCGACGCCCGTGCCGACGGCCACGACGACGAATCCCTCCGCCCTGAGCCCCCGAGCGAGAGTGGCCGACAGCCGCGCTTCGTCCTCGACGAGAAGGACTCTCATGCCATCACGCCTCTTCGTGGGCCGCGCCGGGGTGGTGTCCCGGACGCTGCGGCAAGACCACGATCAACGCCACGATGATCACCGCGAGCACGGCCGAGGCCAGCGGGCGGCTCAGGTTGAGGCCGCCGTCGGCGACCGGCTTGTCGATGAAGTCGCCGATCGTCGCGCCCAATGGGCGGGTCAGGATGAACGCAACCCAGAACAACGCGACCCGCGATAGGGCGGTCCAGTAGTAGAGCGCGATGACGACGGCAAGGCCGGCGGCGAATACCAACGCCCCACGCTCGTAACCGAATCCGCGGGTGTCGGCGAGCCAGTCGCCCAGCGCGGTGCCCAGGGTCTGCGAGAACGTGATGGTCGCCCAATAGAAGGCCTCGACTTTCGGCGTCGAGACGGTGGTGACCGACACGGTGCCCTCCGACCAACGCCACAGGCCCAAGGTGGCCAGGAGGCAACCCAGGAGCAGGAGCGACCCGCCGGTGTAACCGATGCCGAGCGATCGGTCGGCGAAGTCGGCCAGCGTCGTGCCGAACGTCGTCGACGCCACGATCGTCGCCCAGTACAGGCTCGCGTGGAAACGCTTGGCGACGATCTGAGCGGCAACCAGCACCACCAGCGCGACGCCGAAAAGGGCGACCCCGGCCGCGTAGCCCCAGTTCAGCGTCATCGTGACGGTGTCGCCGCCCGTCTCGCCCAACGTGGTCGCCAAGATCTTGATGATCCAGAAACCCAGGGTGACTGCTGGAACTTTGGTCAGGGCTTGCCGCGAAACGTCACTCATCCACAGTCGTCTTCCGGTGTCGTCGTTGATGCCTTCCTAGGGTAGTCGCGCTGAGAAAACGCTGAGTGCGCGGATAAGAAAGCGCTGTGTCCACACTGTGAATCGCGGTCTCGGATGGCCGTCCCGCCCGGGCCCCAAACAGCCCGGTGCACAATACAGTTCGCAGTTCGGGCGATGGACGTCCGGCGCGTGGACGCTGAGATTTTTGTGTCAATTGCCTTAGCGGTCAATAAGTTACAGCGCTCTTGGCGCCAGGCGCCGGGTGAACGTCGTGCCACGATGGTTTGCATGCTTTCCGGGGCCGGTAGCGTGAGCCAACTGGGCGCGGGCGCGCGCTGGTCGGTCATGATCGTCTCCTTGGGGGTGACGGCGACGTCGTTCCTGTTCATCAATGGCGTTGCGTTCCTGATCCCGTCGCTGCAGGGCCGCCGCGGCATCCCGTTGACGGAAGCCGGCCTGGTGTCATCCATGCCGAGCTGGGGGATGGTGGTGACACTTGTGCTCTGGGGCTGGGTGCTGGACCGCGTCGGCGAGCGGCTGGTGCTGACGGCGGGCTCGGCACTCACGGCGGCAGCGGCCTACGCCGCAGCGTCGGCCCATTCGATGGTGGCCATCGGTGTCTTCCTCTTTCTCGGTGGGATGGCCGCGGCCAGCTGTAACACCGCCGGCGGGCGGCTGGTGTCCGCGTGGTTCCCGGCGCACCAACGCGGCCTGGCGATGGGCATCCGCCAGGCCGCGCAGCCGTTGGGTATCGCGTTGGGCGCGTTGGTGATTCCGGAGCTGGCCGAGCATGGTCCCCGTTCGGGGCTGATGTTCCTCGCGCTCATGTGCACGGTGGCGGCTGCGGCCAGCGCGCTGGGGATCGTCGATCCGCCGCGGAAATCGCGCCAGGCGGCCACCGACACGGAACTGGCGAGTCCATATCGCGGGTCGTTCGTGCTGTGGCGGATTCACGCGGTAGGCGCCCTGCTGATGATGCCGCAAACGGTGACCGTGACGTTCGTGCTCGTGTGGCTGATGAATCGCCATGGCTGGTCGGTCGCTGCCGCCGGCGGTCTGGTCACCGTGTGCCAGCTGCTGGGCGCGCTGGGCCGAATCGCGGTCGGGCGGTGGTCGGACCGCGTCGGCTCGCGGATGCGGCCGGTCCGCGCCATCGCCATCGCCGCCGCGCTGGGACTGTTCCTGCTCGCCCTCACCGACGGCACGGGGTCGGGCTACGACGTGTTGCTCATGGCCGCCGTCACGGTGATCGCGATGCTCGACAATGGGCTCGAGGCCACCGCCATCACCGAGTTCGCCGGCCCGTTCTGGAGCGGGCGCGCCCTGGGCGTGCAGAACACCACTCAGCGACTGATGGCCGCCGCCGGGCCGCCACTGTTCGGCGCGCTGATCGTCGCCGCCGAATACCCGCCCGCCTGGGCGCTTTGCGCGCTGTTCCCATTGGCGGCCGTCCCACTGGTGCCGACCCGGCCGGCCGGCCCCGACCCGGGAGGCGGTTCCGCTCACGGGGATTGGAAAGCGGACGTCGTCGCCGGGGTGGCGCAATGACTCCGCAGGCCGCTGTTTCGGCTGGTCGCCGTCGAACAACGGCCGGCGCAATGCACCGAGGCGCCGTCGCGCACCCGCATCGCTAGCCGAAAAAACGCCCGTGAGCTGGGTTAGCGTGGCCGCGTGGCGCAACCGATCAGCAGCGGACCCCGGGCCGACCGCGCCCGCCGGGTGGCCGACGTGTTGCGCCAGCAGATCCACGCCGACGCCTACCCCGACGGGTTGCCGGCCGAGCAGGAGCTAGCGGCCGAATTCCTGGTGTCGCGCAACACCATCCGCGAGGCGCTCGCCGTGCTCAAGCACGAGGGTCTGATCGACCGCGGCCCCAGGGTCGGCACTCACGTCGCCCAGCGCAAATACGAGCACGGCCTCGACACGCTGCTCGGCCTGAAGGAAACGTTCAAGAACCTCGGCGAGGTGCGCAACGAGGTGCGTGCCGCGATGCCCGTCACCGCGCCGCCGTCGGTGGCCCGCCGGTTGCGGCTGCAACCCGGCGACCAGGCGGTGTTCATCGAGCGATTGCGATACCTCGGCGACCTGCCGCTCAGCCTCGACCTGACCTATTTAACCCCGGACGTCGGAGCCCGGGTGCTGGGTCACCCGCTGGAGACCAACGACCTGTTCGCGCTCATCGAGGAGGTCAGCGGGCAGCGACTGGGTTCGGCGGCCCTGGCGCTGGAGGCCATCCCCGCCGACGCGCACTCCGCGGCCACCCTGCAGGTGCCCGACGGTGCGGCGCTGCTCATGTTGGAGCGGGTCACGAGTCTCGCCGACGGCACCCCCGTCGACTTGGAGTACATCCGGATGCGTGGCGATCGAATCACCATGCGCGGCAACCTGATGAGGAGCGATACATGACGTTGATCCACAACACCCGGGCCGACGTGCCGGTGACGATCGACGAGTCGTTGTGTATCGATGGCTGCACCCTGTGCGTCGAGGTCTGCCCGCTGGACGCGCTGGCGATCAACCCCGACACCGGCAAGGCGTACATGCATGTCGACGAGTGCTGGTACTGCGGCCCCTGCGCGGCTCGCTGTCCGACCGGCGCCGTCACGGTCAACATGCCCTACCTCCTCCGCTGAACCCGAAGAAACCCCATGAAAAAGCAAGCCATCCGGCTGCTTTCGGTGGCGCTCACGATCGCCGTGTTCACCACCGGGTGCTCGCTGGAATCCTTTTCGCAATCCACCGGTGTGGTCAACGTCGTGGTGGGATACCAATCCAAGACCATCAACACCGTCACCGCCGGCACGCTGCTGCGTGCGCAGGGCTACCTCGAGCACCGGCTGGCCGACATCACCACCCGAACGGGAACCAAATACTCCGTCCGCTGGCAGGATTACGACACCGGCGCCCCGATCACCGCCCAGATGCTCGCCGAGAAGATCGACATCGGCTCGATGGGCGACTACCCGATGCTCATCAACGGCTCCAAGACGCAGGCCAACCCCCTGGCTCGCACCGAAATGGTGTCGATCACCGGCTACAACCCCAAGGGTGCACTGAACATGGTTGTGGTGCAGCCTGATTCGCCCGCGACGGGGCTGGCCGACCTGGCCGGCAGCAAGGTCTCGGCCAGCGTGGGATCCGCGGGCCACGGGACGTTGGTCCGGGCGCTGGGCAGGGCCGGCATCACCGGTGTCGAGGTGCTCAACCAGCAGCCGCAGGTCGGCGCCTCCGCGCTGGAATCCGGTCAGGTGAAGGGGCTTTCGCAGTTCGTCGCGTGGCCCGGGCTGCTGGTGTACCAGGGCAAGGCCAAACTGCTGTACGACGGCGCCGAGCTGAACCTGCCCACCTTGCACGGTGTGGTGGTGCGGCGCGCCTACGCGTCGGCGCACCCGGAGGTGCTGGCGGCGTTCCTGCAGGCGCAACTGGACGCCACCGATTTCCTCAACGACAAGCCGCTGGAGGCCGCCCGCGTCGTCGCCCAGGCCAGCGGGCTGCCGCAGGAGGTGGTGTACCTGTACAACGGCCCCGGCGGAACGTCGTTCGACACCACGCTCAAACCCGCATTCGTCGAGGCCTTGAAAAGCGATGTGCCCTATCTGAAGTCGATCGGCGACTTCGCCGACCTCGATGTCACCAAGTTCGCCGTGGACGATCCGCTGCGCGCGGTGTTCGCCGCCCGCGGACTGGATTACGCCGCGGCCCGCGCGCGAACCAGCAACCCGTCCGTCCTGGCGGGCGATCCGGCGGTGGCCAGCGAGCTGTGGCTGGACGGGGCCGACACGACTCAAACGGTCGCCAACCCCACCGGCTTGCTGCGGGCGGTCGCCGGTGCCACCGCCCACGGGGGCAAGGTCCGCGCGGCCTACGTTCCGGACGCCGAACTGGGCACCCGGTGGTTCGCCGACAAGGCGGTCTGGGTCAAGGACGGTCCGAACTATCTGCCGTTCGGCACCCAGGCCGGGGCGCAGCGTTACCTCGCCGGGCACCCGGGTGGGGCCGTCATGAATTACCAACAGGCATTGGGAGGTTCGGTATGACCGCCGAAGTGGTGACAGACCAAGTCTTTGGCGTGATCTCGACACCCACGCTCGCGCGGCCGCGACGATCGGCCTCGCCATGGCCGTCGCGGTTGCTGCGGCTGGTGTCGGTCGCGGCCGCAATCGGGTTGTGGCAGTTGCTCACCGCCGGCAAGGTGCGGTTGTTGCTGCGATTCGACACGTTGCCGACCGTCACGCAGATCGTGCATGCGCTGCACCGTCGGCTCGGGGCCGGCGAGTACTGGCTTGACCTGGCGCAGTCGCTGATCCGCATCCTCACCGGCTTCGGCCTGGCCGCCGCGGTCGGCGTCGCCACCGGTGTGCTGCTTGGCCGTTCGCAATTGTTCGCCGACGTGTTCGGTCCGCTGGCCGAGCTGGCCCGCCCCATCCCGGCGATCGCGATGGTGCCGGTGGCGATTTTGCTGTTCCCTACCGACGAGGCGGGCATCGTGTTCATCACGTTCCTCGCGGCGTACTTCCCGATCATGGTCAGCACCCGGCACGCGGTGCGGGCGCTGCCCACGCTATGGGAGGACTCGGTGCGCACGCTGGGCGGCGGCCGGTGGGAGGTGCTCGCCCAGGTGGTGTTGCCGGGCATCCTGCCCGGCGTGTTCGGGGGGCTGTCGGTCGGCATGGGGGTGGCCTGGATCTGCGTCGTCTCCGCCGAGATGATCTCGGGCCGGCTCGGCGTCGGCTACCGCACCTGGCAGGACTACACCGTGCTGGCCTACCCCCAGGTGTTCGTCGGCATCATCACCATCGGCGTGCTCGGGTTCGCCACCTCGGCGGCCGTCGAACTCGTGGGCCGGCGGGTGACCCGCTGGTTGCCCCGCGCACAGGAAGGGCAGCGATGAAAGCCATCGGTTTGGAGCTCGACGCGGTTCGGTTGTCCTACACCGGAACCCCGGTGATCGACGGGCTCAGCCTGACGGTGCGCCCGGGGGAGATCCTGGTGCTGACCGGGCCGTCCGGCTGCGGGAAGTCGACGCTGTTGCGCGCCCTGGCCGGCCTGCTGCGGCCCGACGAGGGCCGGGTGCTGGCCGACGGCGTCGAGGTCACCTCGACCTCGGGCGACCGCGGCATGGTCTTCCAGGACAACGCGCTGCTGCCGTGGCGCACGGTGCGGTCCAACATCGAGCTGGCGCTGCGGCTGCGCGGTGAACCCCGCGCCACCCGCCGCGCACAGGCCGAACGCTGGATCGACGAGCTCGGGCTCGCGGGTTTCGGTCATTTCCTGCCCAAGAGCCTGTCCGGCGGGATGCGCCAACGTGTCCAGCTGGCCCGCGGGCTGGCGGGCGCGCCGCGCGCGGTGATGATGGACGAGCCCTTCGGCGCCCTGGACACCCAGACCCGGGCCGCCATGCAGCGGCTGCTGATCGACACCTGGCGCACCCATCCGACGACGATCGTCTTCGTCACCCACGACGTCGACGAGGCGCTGACGCTGGGCGACCGGATCGTCGTGCTGGGCCGCGCCGGCGAGCCGCTGCGCGCGTCGATCGACGTGCCCGATCCCCGGACCGACCGGCCCAGGGCCGAACTGCGCGCGGAAGTCATTGCGGGCCTTGGGGATTTGGTGGCGGCATGATGGATATCCCCGACCCGGCCACACCCGTGCGCCTCGACTGTGACGTGCTGGTCATCGGGGGCGGCACCGCCGGCACCATGGCGGCGCTGTCGGCCGCCGAGCACGGCGCGCAGGTGCTGCTGCTGGAGAAGGCCCACGTGCGACACTCCGGCGCGCTGGCGATGGGCATGGACGGCGTCAACAACGCCGTCATACCCGGGAAGGCCGAACCCGAGGACTACGTCGCCGAAATCACCCGCGCCAACGACGGAATCGTCAACCAGCGCACCATCTATCAGACCGCCAGCCGTGGTTTCGCGATGGTGCAGCGGCTGGAACGCTACGGGGTGAAGTTCGAGAAGGACGAACACGGCGAGTACGCGGTGCGCCGCGTGCACAGGTCGGGCTCCTACGTGTTGCCCATGCCGGAGGGCAAGGACGTCAAGAAGGCGCTGTATCGGGTGCTGCGGCAAAGATCGATGCGGGAGCGGATTCGCATCGAGAACCGGCTGATGCCGGTGCGGGTGCTGTCGTCCGGCGGCCGCGCCGTGGGCGCCGCCGCCTTGCACACCCGCACCGGCGAATTCGTTGCCGTCGGCGCCAAGGCGGTGATCCTGGCCACCGGGGCGTGCGGGCGGCTGGGCCTGCCGGCGTCCGGTTATCTCTACGGCACGTACGAAAACCCGACGAACGCCGGCGACGGCTACGCGATGGCCTACCACGCGGGCGCGGAACTGTCGGGAATCGAGTGCTTCCAAGTCAATCCGCTGATCAAGGACTACAACGGCCCGGCGTGCGCCTACGTGGCCAATCCCTTCGGCGGCTACCAGGTCAACGCGCACGGCGAGCGGTTCGTGGACTCCGATTACTGGTCGGGTCAGATGATGTCCGAGGTTAAGAGCGAGATCGACTCCGCCCGCGGACCCATCTACCTCAAGGTCTCCCACCTGCCCGACGAGACGCTGACCGCGCTGGAGAACATCCTGCACACCACCGAACGGCCGACCCGGGGCACGTTCCACGCCAACCGCGGGCACGACTACCGCACCCACGACATCGAGATGCACATCTCCGAAATCGGGTTGTGCAGCGGGCATTCGGCGTCGGGAGTGTGGGTCGACGAGCACGCCCGCACCACGGTGCCCGGGCTGTACGCGGCCGGGGACCTGGCCTGTGTCCCGCACAACTACATGATCGGGGCGTTCGTCTTCGGCGACCTCGCCGGCACCGATGCCGCCTCCACGAGCGCGGATATCGCTGCGCCGCAACAACTCCCGCAAGACCAGCTGCGCGCCGCGCACGAGCTGATATACCGGCCGTTGCGCCATCCGGACGGGCCGCCGCAACCGCAGGTCGAATACAAGCTGCGGCGGTTCGTCAATGACTATGTGGCGCCGCCGAAGACGGCTGCGAAGCTGTCCATCGCCGTGCGCACCTTCGACCGCATGCGCGCGGAGATCGCCGACATGGGGGCGAGGAACCCGCACGAGTTGATGCGCGCCGTCGAGGTGTCCTTCATCCGGGACTGCGCCGAGATGGCCGCGCGCTCCTCGCTCACGCGGACCGAATCGCGGTGGGGGCTCTACCACGATCGTGCCGACCTGCCGGGCCGGGACGACAGCGCATGGGGCTACCACCTCAACCTACGCAAAGACGTCGACGGCGCGATGGTGTTCCTCAAGCGGCCGGTGGCCCCCTATTTCGTGCCGGTGCCGGAGCTGGACGGCCTGCCGCCCGCCGACCAGACCGTGCAGGAGGTGGAGCAGCCGCCGCTGGTCGGTGGCCAGGCCCCGGACACCGCCCGATCCCGAATCGAACTCGCCCCAGCGGGTTTCGAGCCGCCGTCGCCGCGCATCGCGGAGGTCCTCGCCCTCGAGGAGCCGACGATCGCAGGGCTGCGGCCGTACCTGGCCGATCCGGACCCGGGGGTGCGCCGCACGGCCGTGGCCACTCTCACCGAGCACATTCCCGACGGGTACGCGCCCACCCTGATCGCCGCGCTGGACGACGCCGACGCCGCCGTGCGCCGCACCGGCGCCGACGGGATCCGCGAGCTGGTCGAGGTGTTGCCCGACCCCGGCGAGGTCCGGTCGCACTTGGACTCCGGCGACACGGTGGTGCGAGCGGCCGCCCTCTACGTGCTGGCCGCGCGCCGCGTCGGCGACGCCGAGGACTACCGCCGCGCGCTGACCGATCCCGACCACCGGGTGCGGATCGAGGCGGTGCGGGCGCTGGTGTCCGTCGACGACGTGGCCGGGGTCATCGCCGCCACCCGCGACGAGAGCCGGGAGGTCCGGATCGCGGCGGCCGCCGGCCTGGCCACGCTGCGCGGCGGCGGCGGGGCGATCAGCGCGCTGATCGCCGACCCCGACCCGTTGGTGCGCGCGGCCGCGCTGACCGCGCTGGGCCAAATTGGCTGCGGCGCCTACGATGTCGCCGCCGTGGCGGCGGCCTTACGCGCACCGGCATGGCAGGTGCGTGAGGGCGCGGCGCGCGCGCTGTCGGGCGCGTCGGCCGACGTCGCGGTCCCGGCGCTGGCCGAGGCGCTCGCCGACGCCCACCTGGACGTGCGCAAGGCGGCCGTGCTGAGCCTGACCCGCTGGGCGGATCAACCCGCTGCCCGTGACGCGTTGGGCATCGCGCTCAAGGACAGCGACGCCGACGTGCGGGCCTACGCGCGCCGGGCGCTGGACGAAGCCGGGTAACCGGCTTTTCAGTGTGCGTTCAAAGCGGCGACACGCCGGTGACTCCCGCCCTGGACGCACACCGTGCTCAGCGCAGAATCCGGGCGTAGAGCAGGCTGTCTTGCGGCTCGGGCCCCAAGTTGGGGTAGACCGCGTGGCGGGCCAGCCGGCCCTCCAACACGAAACCGGCCCGTTGCAGCAACCGCGCCGAACGCTCGTTTTCCACATTGCAAGTGGCCCACACCCGATACACCGACCGGTCGCTGTCGAGCGCGGTCAACAGCATGTCGAGCACCTCGGCCATCAGACCCTTGCCCCACCACCGTCGACCCAGGCAATAACCGATCTCGACCGAGTGCGGCACCGGACGCCGGCAGCTCGCCAGCCCGACCACCTCACCGCTGTGCCGCAGCTCGATCGCCCAGGTCCGCTCGTCGGCCGTGGCGTTGAGCTTTTCGGTGATCACCCGCCGTGTCGCCGCCACGTCGGGATGCGGTGCCCACATCAGGTACCTGGTGACCTCGGGGTCGCGGGCCACCCGCTGGAAGAGTGCCCCGGCGTCGTCGAGCACGGGCCGGCGCAGCACCAGCCGCGGCCCGGTGATGCGGTCGGGTGGGTAATCGGCCACGGCGCTAGAGGCCGAGCGCTTGATAGGTGCGGCGGACGAATTTCGGCTGCGCCGATTGGAGCTTCGCCAGCGAGGTGTTACCGGCTATGGCCGCCGCCACGTCCGCGGACATGTCGGGCAGGTTCTGCACGAGATAGATCAAGACCAGGTCGGCGCTCGGATCGGCCTGCCACCACGTCCCATAGGCACCCGGCCAGCTGAACGTCCCGAGGCCGCCCGGCCCGAACAACGGCGCGCTCTTGGCGGGATCGGTCACCACCGACAGGTTCAGGCCGAAGCCGCGGCCCACCCAATACGGCGCCCCGAGGAAGTTGTGCCGCTTCTGTTCGTCGGTGAGCCGGTCGGTGCGCATCAGACGGGCGGATTCGGGTGACAACACCCGCTCGCCGTCGATCGCTCCGTCGCCGAGCAGCATCCGCACGAACCGCAGGTAGTCGTCGGCGGTCGACCACAGGCCGCCACCCGCGTTGGGGAACGACGGCGGCGTGATGTGCGGCGGCCCCATCACGTCGTGGTGCAGTTGGCCCTGCCCGTCGAGCCGGTACATGGTCGCGGCGCGCCGGCGCGCCTCGGGGGACACGAAGAACCCGGTGTCGGGCATGCCCACCGGGCCCAGCACGCGTTCGTCGAGAACCTGGTGGAACGGCTTGTCTTCGATGCGTGCCGCGATGACGCCCAGCAGGTCGATGGAGTGGCTGTAGGTGAGTCGGTCGCCCGGCTGATGCACCAGCGGCAGCTTGGCCAGCTCGGCCAGCCAGGCGTCCGGGCCCTGGTTGAACGGCAGCCGCACGTAGGCCTTGGCGATCGGCCCGGACACCGAGAATCCGTAGGCCATGCCGCTGGTGTGGGTGAGCAGATCTTCGATGAGGATGGCGCGCCGCGCCGGATGCGTCCGGTCCAGGGGGCCGTGCGGGTCGTCGAGCACCCGCACGTCGGCCAGCTCGGGCGCCCAGCGCACGATCGGGTCTTTCAGCGTCAGCTTGCCCTCGTCGACCAGGCTCATCACCGCCGCGACGGTGACCGGCTTGGTCATCGACGCGATCCGGAACAGCGTGTCGCGCCGCATCGGCAGGCCCGCGTCCACATCGCGATGGCCGATTTCGTTGACCTGCAGCACTTCTCCGCGCTGCCATACCAGCGTCAGCGCACCGGCGAGCAGGCCCGCGTCGCACACTTCGCGGATGGAGGCCGCATTGGCGTCGAGATTCACCCGAATCAGGTTAGCGTCGGGCCCGGGGGAGCCGCGGCCAAGGCTTCATCCACGGTGGGGTAGAGGTCGATGAACTCGTCGAGGCCCACGATGCGCAGCGGCCGGCTGGTGGCGGAGCCGTCGGCGGCCACCCGCAGCGACGTCGGGCTGTTCTCGGTCAGGCGACGCACCTCGACCAGCACGGTGATGCCGGCAGAGGACAAGAAGTCGACCTCGGTGAGGTCGATGACGAGCACCGCGGGCGTGTCGGCCAGGGCAATGTCGATGTGCGTGGCGAGCGAGGGCGCGGTGATGATGTCCACCACACCACTGACCTGCAACACCACCGCGTCACCGGCATCGCGGCGGTTGACCCAGAACTCCTCGCTCCTCACCACCCGAACGTACTGTCTTCTCGGCCGCGGGCGAAGACCCGGTCCGAAATCCCGCCGCCGCGGCGAGCGGCAGGTTTGGTCAGAGATCGTCAGCGGGCCGATGAGACATCACCGTTGAGGCGACTAGGCAAGGCGACTCTGAAGGCTCGGTGGAAACGCAGCCGCCGCAACTGAGAGGGCGCCCCTACGCTGAAGGCTTCTGAGGCTTTTCCTGTAGCACCAGGGTCACAACAACGTTGATCGCCATCAACGCGAGGGTTGCCACTTGCAACCAGAAAATTGTTTTGTGGCTGTGCATGTTCTGAGCGGCCAACACCAGGAATGCCGCAACTGCTACCAACTGCAACACGGTGGCGCACGTCGCAGCTCTGGGCTTCGAGCGCGGTGGCGACTGAACGAGACGGCGGATGGTAACGGCCAACGCCGCGGCGATGAATGCGGCGCCGGAGATCAGTAATACGATTTGCATCCTCAGCCCTTGCCTACGGCGCACAGGGGGCGAGCCCCCCGTTCGATGCGGCACCACCGATAGCCGCGTTGATCATGCTGATCGCGTGGGTTGATTTTAGTTCGGTCACCGGATGGGGCGCTATTCACTCATTCACCCAGGGTGCTCGCCGGTTCAGCACGCGGTAGGTCATACTGCTGGCGGCGCAGTGCGGCGGCCACGAATCCTGCCCGTCCCCAGGCCAGCGCGCCGTTGCCTCCCGGCCAAAATTTCATGACGGTTTCGGTTGGGCAAAGGTCCGGCAGCATGCCCGCGCTGCGCCGGCCCATCTCGGCCGCGTGGTTCTACTGTTGGCTGCTATGGCCGAACTGAGCAAATACGTGAAGCGCTGGCGCGCAGCGGTTCACGTATCCGTGTCGGCACTGCTGGTTGGTGCGATGGGACTCGCCGTGAGCCCCGCGGCTCATGCGGCTGCGGCGTCGGCGACGTTGTCGGTGGAACATGCGTGGCAGACCGGTTTCATCGCCAACTTCACCGTCACCAACTTGAGCATGGCGCCGCTGACCGATTGGCGGCTTGACTTCGACATGCCGGCGGGACAATCCGTCGTGCACACGTGGAACAGCACCATCACCCAATCGGGCACCCACTTCGTTCTCACCCCCGCGAACTGGAATCGCAGTATCGCACCGGGTGGTTCAGCCACGGGTGGCCTGAGAGGCGTGGTGAGCGGTTCCTTCACGCCGCCGTCGAATTGTCTGCTCAACGGGCAATACCCCTGCACCTAGCGGCGGCTGCGCACTGAGACTAGCGGGTAGCGCGGTCGAAGTCCCTTCGCTGCGGTGGGCGAAACCCGAGCGCGGCGGGACACCTGGGACGGGTGGGGCGCAGCGGGCCTTGGGGGACGGCGCCACCCGTGCCGCGCGCCGTCACGCCTTCGAAGAAGTGCTACGCTGCCGGGCAGTCGACATCCTTTAACGATCCGTCCGGCGAGGCGGAGAAGGAGGTCAAGTCTCGTATGGGTGCTTTGGGTGAGAGCGGCGTGGGCCGCGAATCCCGGGAATTGATGTCGGCGGCCGACGTGGGTCGCACCATTTCCCGTATCGCACACCAGATCATCGAAAAGACCGCTCTGGATAATCCCGACGCGCCGCGGGTGGTGCTGTTGGGCATCCCGACCCGCGGCGTGATCCTGGCCAACCGCCTGGCCACCAACATCGCCGAGTACAGCGGTGTTCAGGTCGGCCACGGCGGGCTCGACATCACCCTCTACCGCGACGACCTGATGCAGAAGCCCCCGCGGCCGCTCGAGGCCACCTCGATCCCCGCCGGCGGCATCGACGACGCGCTGGTGATCCTCATCGACGACGTGCTGTACTCCGGGCGCTCGGTGCGCTCCGCGCTGGACGCGCTGCGCGACGTCGGCCGTCCGCGGGTGGTGCAGCTGGCGGTACTGGTCGACCGCGGCCACCGCGAACTGCCGCTGCGGGCCGACTACGTCGGCAAGAACGTCCCCACCTCCCGCGGCGAGAGCGTGCACGTGCTGCTGTCCGAGCAGGACGGTCGCGACGGGGTGGTGATCTCGCGATGACGCGTCACCTGCTGGCCGCCGGCGACCTGAGCCGCGACGAGGCCACCGCCATCCTCGACGACGCGGACCGGTTCGCCGAGGCGCTGGTGGGCCGCGAGATCAAGAAGTTGCCGACGCTGCGCGGCCGCACCGTGATCACGATGTTCTACGAGAACTCCACCCGCACCCGGGTGTCGTTCGAGGTGGCCGGCAAGTGGATGAGCGCCGACGTCATCAACGTCAGCGCGGCCGGATCGTCGGTGGGCAAGGGGGAGTCGCTGCGCGACACCGCGCTGACACTGCGGGCGGCCGGCGCCGACGCGCTGATCATCCGTCATCCGGCGTCCGGGGCGGCGCACCTGCTCGCCGACTGGACGTGCGCCGGCAACGACTCCGGGCCGTCGGTGATCAACGCCGGGGACGGCACCCACGAGCACCCGACGCAGGCGCTGCTGGATGCGCTCACCATCCGCCAGCGCCTGGGCGGCATCGAGGGCCGGCGCATCGTGATCGTCGGCGACATCCTGCACAGCCGGGTCGCCCGCTCCAACGTCATGCTGCTGAACACCCTGGGCGCCGAGGTGGTGCTGGTGGCGCCGCCGACGCTGTTGCCGGTCGGGGTCGACGGGTGGCCGGTCACCGTGACAGGCGACTTCGACGCCGAGTTGCCCGCCGCCGACGCCGTGTTGATGCTGCGGGTGCAGGCCGAGCGGATGAACGGCGGCTTCTTTCCGTCGGTGCGCGAATACTCCGCCCGCTACGGGCTTTCCGATCGCCGCCAGGCCATGCTGCCCGGCCACGCCGCAGTGCTGCACCCTGGGCCGATGCTGCGCGGCATGGAGATCGCGTCGTCGGTGGCCGACTCGTCGCAATCGGCCGTGCTGCAACAGGTTTCCAACGGTGTGCACGTGCGCATGGCGGTGCTGTTCCATGTGCTGGTGGGAGCGGAATCCGCAGGAGAAGAGGGCGTGGCATGAGCGTGCTGATCCGCGGGGTCCGATTGTACGGCGAGGGCGATCGGGTTGACGTGCTGGTCGATGACGGCCAGATCGCCGAAATCGGTGCGGGCCTTGAGATTCCCGACACCGCGGACGTCGTCGACGCCACCGGTCACGTGCTGCTGCCGGGACTGGTCGACCTGCACACCCATCTGCGCGAACCCGGCCGCGAGTACGCCGAGGACATCGAAACCGGTTCGGCCGCAGCGGCGTTGGGCGGCTACACCGCGGTGTTCGCGATGGCCAACACCAACCCGGTCGCCGACAGCCCGGTGGTCACCGACCACGTGTGGCACCGCGGCCAACAGGTCGGCCTGGTCGACGTGCACCCCGTCGGCGCCGTCACCGTCGGACTGGCCGGCGCCGAGCTCACCGAGATGGGCATGATGGCGGCCGGGGCCGGCCAGGTCCGGATGTTCTCCGACGACGGCATCTGCGTGCACGACCCGCTGGTGATGCGCCGCGCCCTCGAGTACGCCACCGGCCTGGGGGTGCTCATCGCCCAGCACGCCGAGGAACCCAGGCTGACCGTCGGCGCCGTCGCCCACGAGGGACCGACCGCCGCCCGGTTGGGGCTTTCGGGATGGCCGCGGGCCGCCGAGGAATCGATCGTCGCCCGCGACGCGCTGCTGGCGCGCGACGCCGGCGCCCGCGTCCACATCTGCCACGCGTCCACCGCGGGCACCGTCGAGATCGTGAGATGGGCCAAGGAACAAGGGATCTCGATCACCGCCGAGGTCACCCCGCATCACCTGATGCTCGACGACGGCAGGCTGGCCAGCTACGACGGCCGCAATCGCGTCAACCCGCCGCTGCGCGAGGCCGCCGACGCGGTGGCGTTGCGCCAGGCCCTGGCCGACGGTGTCATCGACTGTGTGGCCACCGATCATGCCCCGCACGCCGAGCACGAGAAGTGCGTGGAGTTCGCCGCTGCCCGACCCGGCATGCTGGGTCTGCAGACCGCGCTGTCGGTCGTGGTGCAGACGATGGTGACGCCCGGGCTGTTGACCTGGCGCGACGTCGCGCGGGTGATGAGTGAAAACCCCGCGCGCATCGTCGGGCTGCCCGATCACGGCCGCCCGCTGGAAGTGGGGGAGCCGGCCAACCTGACGGTGGTGGATCCCGACGCCACCTGGACGGTCGCCGGATCGGATCTGGCCAGCCGGTCGGCCAACACGCCATTCGAGTCGATGGCCCTGCCCGCCACCGTGACGGCGACCCTGTTGCGCGGCAAGGTCACCGCTCGAGACGGGAAGTGCCCGGTATGAATTCAGGCACGCTGGTGGGGTCGCTGATCTTCGCGGCCGTGCTGGTGGTGGTGATCGCGGTGGTGATCCAGCTGATGATGCGCGGCTGGCGGCGCCGCTCGCTGCGGCAGGCGGAGCTGATCGGCGACCTGCCCGACGTGCCCGACCAGGTGGGCGCGGTGATCGCCACCACCCGCGGCCACTATTGCGGTTCCATGATGGCGCCGGATTGGAACGAGCGGATCGCGGCCGGCGATCTGGGTTACCGAAGCAAAGGGGTGCTGACCCGCTACTCCGGCGGAATCATGGTGGAACGGCTGCGGGCCAAACCGATTTGGATTCCGGAGGACTCGATCAGCGCTATCCGGATGGAGCGCAGCATGGGAGGCAGGGCGCCGGCCCGGATCGGGATATTGGCGATTCGGTGGCGGCTGCCATCGGGAGTCGAGATCGACACCGGCTTTCGCGCCAACCACCGCGACGACTACGCCGAGTGGCTGAAAGAGGAAGCAGCGTGACGAACAAGGCCCTACTGGTACTCGAGGACGGGCGGGTCTTCACCGGCACGCCGTTCGGCAAGGTCGGCGAAACGCTGGGCGAGGCCGTGTTTTCCACCGGCATGTCCGGCTACCAGGAGACGCTGACCGATCCCAGCTACCACCGGCAGATCGTGGTGGCCACCGCGCCACAGATCGGCAACACCGGCTGGAACACCGAGGACGGTGAGAGCCGGGGCGACAAGATCTGGGTCGCCGGCTACGCGGTGCGCGACCCGTCGCCGCGCGCGTCCAACTGGCGCGCCACCGGCACCCTGGAGGACGAGCTGGTGCGCCAGCACATCGTCGGGATCGCCGGCATCGACACCCGGGCGGTGGTGCGCCACCTGCGCACCCGCGGATCGATGAAGGCGGGGGTGTTCTCCGGTGCGGCGCTCGCCGATCCGGCCGAGCTGGTGGAGCGGGTGCGGGGGCAGCAGTCCATGCTGGGTGCCGACCTCGCCGGCGAGGTCAGCACCCCGGAGCGCTACATCGTGGAACCCGAAGGACCGCAACGCTTCACGGTGGTCGCGCTGGACCTGGGCATCAAGACCAACACCCCACGGAACTTCGCGCGCCGCGGCGTCCGCAGCCATGTGCTGCCGTCGTCGACGAGCTTCGAGCAGATCGCCGACATCAAGCCCGACGGCGTGTTCTTGTCCAACGGTCCCGGCGACCCCGCGACCGCCGACCACGTCGTCGCGCTCACCCGCGAGGTGCTGGGCGCCGGGATACCGTTGTTCGGCATCTGCTTCGGCAACCAGATCCTGGGCCGGGCGCTGGGCCTGTCCACGTACAAGATGGTCTTCGGTCACCGCGGCATCAACATCCCGGTCATGGACCACGCCACCGGGCGGGTGGCGGTGACCGCACAAAATCACGGCTTCGCGCTGGAAGGCGAGGCGGGCCAATCCTTCGACACGCCGTTCGGGCAGGCCGTCGTCAGCCACACCTGCGCCAACGACGGTGTGGTCGAGGGCGTCAAACTCGCTGACGGGCGGGCGTTCTCGGTGCAGTATCACCCCGAGGCCGCCGCCGGGCCCCACGACGCGGAATACCTGTTCGACCAATTCATCGAGCTGATGGCCGCCCAACAAAGCGAAAGGGGGCGCTAGTGCCGCGTCGCACCGACTTGCGTCACGTGCTGGTGATCGGTTCGGGGCCGATCGTCATCGGCCAGGCGGCCGAATTCGATTACTCCGGTACCCAGGCCTGCCGGGTGCTGCGAGCGGAGGGGCTGCAGGTCAGCCTGATCAACTCCAATCCGGCCACCATCATGACCGACCCGGAGTACGCCGACCACACCTACGTCGAGCCCATCACCCCGGCGTTCGTGGAGCGGGTGATCGCCCAGCAGGCCGAGCGCGGCAACAAGATCGACGCGCTGCTGGCCACGCTGGGCGGGCAGACCGCGCTCAACACCGCGGTCGCGCTGTACGAGAACGGGGCGCTGGAGCGGCACGGTGTCGAGCTCATCGGGGCCGACATCGACGCCATCCAGCGCGGCGAAGACCGGCAGATGTTCAAGGACATCGTCGCCAAGGTCGGCGGTGAATCCGCCCGCAGCCGAGTGTGTTTCACCATGGAAGAGGTCCGCGAGACCGTGGATGAACTCGGCCTGCCGGTCGTGGTGCGGCCCAGCTTCACCATGGGCGGCCTCGGCTCGGGCATGGCGCGATCCGTCGAGGAGGTCGACCGGATGGCCGGCGCCGGCCTGGCCGAAAGCCCCAGCGCCAACGTGCTGATCGAGGAGTCGATCTACGGCTGGAAGGAATTCGAGCTCGAGCTGATGCGCGACGGCAACGACAACGTGGTCGTGGTGTGCTCGATCGAGAACTTCGACCCGATGGGCGTGCACACCGGTGACTCGGTCACCGTCGCGCCGGCCATGACGCTGACCGACCGGGAATACCAGCGGATGCGGGACCTGGGCATCGCGATCCTGCGCGAAGTCGGGGTGGACACCGGCGGCTGCAACATCCAGTTCGCGATCAACCCGACCGACGGCCGGCTGATCGTCATCGAGATGAATCCCCGGGTGTCGCGGTCCAGCGCGCTGGCGTCCAAGGCCACCGGCTTCCCGATCGCCAAGATCGCGGCCAAGCTGGCCATCGGGTACAGCCTCGACGAGATCGTCAACGACATCACCAAGGAAACGCCGGCCTGCTTCGAGCCCACACTCGACTACGTCGTCGTCAAGGCGCCGCGGTTCGCGTTCGAGAAGTTTCCCGGGGCGGACCCCACCCTGACCACCACGATGAAGTCCGTGGGCGAGGCAATGTCGTTGGGCCGCAACTTTATCGAGGCGCTCGGCAAGGTGATGCGATCGCTGGAGACCACCCGCGCGGGTTTCTGGACCAAGCCGGACCCGGACGGGGACGTCCACGAGGTGCTCGACCGGCTGCGCACCGCGACCGAGGGCCGGCTCTACGACATCGAATTGGCGCTGCGGCTGGGCGCCTCGGTCGAGCAGGTGGCCGAGGCCAGCGGCGTAGACCCATGGTTCGTCGCCCAGATCGGCGAGCTGGGCAAGCTGCGCACCGAGCTGCTCGACGCCCCGGTGCTCGACACCGACCTACTGCGCCGGGCCAAGCACAACGGGCTGTCGGACCGCCAGATCGCCGCGCTGCGGCCCGAGTTGGCGGGGGAGAACGGCGTGCGCTCGCTGCGTTCGCGGCTGGGCATCCACCCGGTGTACAAGACGGTGGACACCTGCGCGGCGGAGTTCGAGGCCAAGACGCCCTACCACTACAGCAGCTACGAACTCGACCCGGCGGCCGAGACGGAGGTGGCCCCGCAGACCGAGCGGCCCAAGGTGCTGATCCTCGGGTCCGGACCCAACCGCATCGGGCAGGGCATCGAATTCGACTACAGCTGCGTGCACGCGGCAACCACGTTGAGCCAGGCCGGTTTTGAGACCGTGATGGTCAACTGCAACCCCGAGACGGTGTCCACCGACTACGACACCGCCGACCGGCTGTACTTCGAGCCGCTGACGTTCGAGGACGTCTGCGAGGTGGTCCGCGCCGAGCAGCAGTCGGCCGGCGCCGGCCCAGGGGTGGTCGGCGTCATCGTGCAACTGGGCGGCCAGACCCCGCTCGGGCTGGCGCAGCGCCTCGCCGACGCCGGGGTCCCGATCGTGGGCACCCCGCCGGAGGCGATCGATTTGGCCGAGGACCGCGGCGCCTTCGGCGACGTGCTGCTGGGCGTCGGCTTGCCGGCGCCGAAATATGGCATGGCAACGACTTTCGCGCAGGCTCGCCGGATCGCCGACGAGATTGGTTATCCGGTGCTGGTGCGACCGTCATACGTGCTGGGCGGACGCGGGATGGAGATCGTCTACGACGAGGAGACGCTGGAGGGCTACATCACCCGCGCCACCGAGCTCTCACCCGAACACCCGGTGCTCGTCGACCGCTTCCTCGAGGACGCGGTGGAGATCGACGTCGACGCGCTGTGCGACGGCAGCGAGGTCTACATCGGCGGGATCATGGAGCACATCGAGGAGGCCGGCATCCACTCCGGTGACTCGGCGTGCGCGTTGCCGCCGGTCACGTTGGGCCGCAGCGACATCGAGAAGGTGCGCCACGCGACGGAGGCCATCGCGCATGGCATCGGGGTGATCGGGCTGCTCAACGTGCAGTACGCCCTGAAGGACGACGTGCTCTACGTCCTGGAGGCCAACCCGCGCGCCAGCCGCACGGTGCCGTTCGTATCCAAGGCCACCGCGATCCCGCTCGCCAAGGCGTGCGCCCGGATCATGTTGGGCGCCACCATTCCCCAGCTCCGCGCCGAAGGCCTGCTGGCGGCCTCCGGGGATGGCGCCCACGCGGCGCAGAACGCCCCGATCGCGGTGAAGGAGGCGGTGTTGCCGTTCCACCGCTTCCGCCGCGCCGACGGGGCCGCCATCGACTCACTGCTGGGCCCCGAGATGAAGTCGACCGGCGAGGTGATGGGCATCGACCGCGACTTCGGCAGCGCCTTCGCCAAGAGCCAGACCGCCGCGTACGGGTCGCTGCCGGCCGAGGGCACCATCTTCGTCTCGGTCGCCAACCGGGACAAGCGGTCGCTGGTGTTCCCCGTCAAGCGCCTCGCCGACCTGGGCTTCCGCGTCCTGGCCACCGAGGGCACCGCGGAGATGTTGCGCCGCAACGGGATTCCCTGCGACGAGGTGCGCAAGCACTTCGAGCCGGCGCAGCCGGGCCGCCCGGCGGTGTCCGCCGTCGACGCGATCAAGGCCGGTGAGGTCGACATGGTGATCAACACGCCCTACGGCAATTCCGGCCCCCGCATCGACGGCTACGAGATCCGTTCGGCCGCGGTGTCGGTCAACATCCCCTGCGTCACGACGGTGCAGGGCGCGTCGGCCGCCATCCAGGGCATCGAGGCCGGCATCCGCGGCGACATCGGCGTGCGGTCCCTGCAAGAACTGCACAGCCTCATCGGGCAGGGCGCCGCACCAAGCGAGGGCATCCGGTGACGCGGTTCGGCCTCCGGCTGGCCGAGGCCAAGGCGCAACGCGGCCCGCTGTGTGTGGGCATCGACCCGCACCCCGAGCTGCTACGCGCGTGGGATTTGCCGACCACCGCCGACGGACTGGCCGCGTTCTGCGACATCTGCGTCGAGGCGTTCGCCGGGTTCGCCGTCGTCAAGCCCCAGGTGGCGTTCTTCGAGCCCTACGGCGCCGCCGGGTTCGCAGTGCTGGAACGCACCATCGCCGCCCTGCGGTCGGTGGGCGTGCTGGTTCTGGCCGACGCGAAGCGCGGCGACATCGGCACCACGATGGCGGCGTATGCCGCCGCCTGGGCGGGAGACTCGCCGCTGGCCGCCGACGCCGTGACCGCCTCGCCATACCTGGGGTTCGGCTCGCTGCGGCCGCTGCTTGAGACCGCCGCCGCGCACGATCGTGGCGTGTTCGTGCTGGCGGCCACCTCCAACCCCGAGGGGGCGACCGTCCAGCGCGCCACGTTCGACGGCCGCACGGTCGCCCAGCTGGTCGTCGACCAGGCGGCGGTGGTGAACAAGTCCGCCACGCCGGCCGGGCCCGGATACGTCGGCGTGGTGGTGGGCGCGACGGTCCTCGAGGCACCCGACCTCAGCGCGCTGGGCGGACCGGTCCTGGTGCCGGGGCTGGGGGTGCAGGGCGGCCGGCCCGAGGCGCTCGCCGGGCTGGGTGGGGCGCATCCCGGCCAGCTGCTGCCCGCGGTGGCCCGCGAGGTGCTGCGCGCCGGGCCGGGAGTCCCCGAGCTGAGGGCGGCCGGCGAGCGGATGCTGGACGCGGTGGCCTATCTGGCAGCCCTCTAGACGCCCCGCTGGGCGCCGTCTGGGCCCCTGCGCACCGGAAACGCCACCGGGGTCGCGCCCGAGGCCCCAGGCGCGCGTCAGTCCGACGCTATCGACGTGCTGGGCCGGGCGGTCTCCACGATCACCGTGGTGGCCTTGACGACCGCCACGGCGACGCTGCCGGGCCGCAGCTGCAATTCCTCGGCGGCCTCGGTGCTCATCAGCGAGACGACGGTGAACGGCCCGCACTGCATCTCCACCTGGGCCATCACCTTGTCGCTGGTGACCTTGGTGACCAGGCCGACAAAGCGGTTGCGGGCCGAGCTGCCGATGCTGAGCGGGTCCGGCGGCGGGGCGGGCGCGTTGGTCCGGGAAAACCGGGCCAGGTCCTCGCTGGCGATGACCTTGCGGCCGGCCGCGTCGTGACTGACCGACAACGATCCTTGGTTGATCCATCGCCGGACGGTGTCGTCGCTGACTCCGAGCAGCTCAGCGGCCTGACGGATCCGCAGGTTCGACACCGCTAGATGGTAACCCGGCCGGTATTAGCTGGGGCTGGTACCAGCAATCGTCGCCTGGTCGAAGCGCGCCGGAGGGCATCAGCGCGACACGCGCGACACGCGACGAAAAATGCGTGATCCCCGGCACGAGGGGTTTCCGGCCGTCGAGACCGCCCTTCGCCGCCGCCCCGGCGACGGCCACCGCGCCGCTCCGGTGCGCTAAAACCGCAGCTCAGAGCCCTGATTTTGGCGCCCGACACGGCGCTGCGACCGGCGGGACGGCACCAGTCGCGGACGTCGTCGGTGGCGTCCGGCGAACCGGATTTTCGGGCCGCGCGCGGGGCTCATGCTGGGAGTTTGCCCCCCGAACCAGGGGGTCGGGTTAGATTTCGTCAGGAGGCCTGAGTACGGTCGTCTGCGCTGGCTGAAGTGCCGGCGCAGACAAAAAGCGATCGATTGAGATTGATTGATCAGATACGGAGGAATCGTGGCCCTTCCCCAGTTGACCGACGAGCAGCGCGCGGCCGCGTTGGAGAAGGCGGCTGCCGCACGTCGAGCGAGAGCAGAGCTCAAGGACCGGCTGAAGCGCGGCGGCACCAACCTCACGCAGGTGCTCAAGGACGCCGAGACCGACGAAGTCCTGGGCAAGATGAAGGTTTCCGCGCTGCTTGAGGCGTTGCCCAAGGTGGGCAAGGTCAAAGCACAGGAAATCATGACCGAGCTGGAGATCGCCCCCACCCGCCGCCTGCGCGGCCTGGGCGATCGGCAGCGCAAGGCCCTGCTGGAAAAGTTCGGCTCCTAACCCGGCCTCGGCCAACCCGCCCTGTGGGCGCACCGGCCCGGGAGCGCCAGTGAGCGCCGGCGGGGGACCGGACGTCGAGCACGGGACGCGTCCCACGCCATCGGGCAAGGGACGCGTGGTCGTGCTGTCCGGTCCCTCCGCGGTCGGCAAGTCGACAGTGGTCCGGTGCCTGCGCGAGCGGATACCGGGCCTGCATTTCAGCGTCTCGGCCACGACGCGGTCGCCGCGGCCGGGCGAGGTCGACGGCGTCGATTATCACTTCGTCAGCCCCGCCCGCTTCCAGCAGCTGATCGACGACGGCGCGCTGCTGGAGTGGGCCGACATCCACGGCGGACTGCACCGATCCGGCACCCTGGCCGAGCCGGTGCGCACCGCCACCGCAGCCGGGATCCCGGTGCTCATCGAGGTCGACCTGGCCGGCGCGAGGGCGGTCAAGAAGGCGATGCCCGAGGCCATCACCGTTTTCCTGGCCCCACCCAGCTGGGAAGATCTGGAGTCCAGGCTGGTCGGCCGCGGCACCGAAACACCGGAGGCCATGCGGCGCCGCCTCGAGACCGCCCGCGTCGAAATGGCGGCCAAGGACGACTTCGACGAGGTCGTGGTCAACAGTCAATTGGAGTCTGCGTGCGCAGAATTGGTATCCTTGCTGGTGGAAACTGCGCCGGCTCGGCATGAAGCGCCCGGCCAGACCAGTCAGACCAGATCCAATCGAGACTGAGCATCGAATTGCCAGCGGTAGTTAAGCCGTTTCGGGGCTCTGACCGCTTCGAACGTTGAGGAGATTGACCTAAGTGACCATTCCGCAGTCCGACGCCGCGTTGGCCGCCGTCCCCGATCGGTTTGACCCCTCTGCCGGAGGGCAGGGCGCCTACGACACCCCGCTGGGCATCACCAACCCGCCCATCGACGAGCTGCTGGACCGCGTGTCGAGCAAGTACGCCCTGGTGATTTACGCCGCCAAGCGGGCCCGCCAGATCAACGATTACTACAACCAGCTCGGCGAGGGCATCCTCGAATACGTTGGGCCGCTGGTCGAGCCGGGGCTTCAGGAGAAGCCGCTGTCGATCGCCCTGCGTGAAATCCACGCCGACCTGCTCGAGCACACCGAGGGCGAGTAACTAGGACGGGGCCGGGCAGGCTGTGGACCGTAAACGGATCGTCGTCGGCGTCTCCGGTGGCATCGCCGCCTACAAGGCGTGCACGGTCGTTCGTCAGCTCTCCGAGGCCGGCCACCTGGTCCGCGTCATCCCCACCGAATCCGCGCTGCGGTTCGTCGGGGCCGCCACGTTCGAGGCGCTCTCCGGCCAGCCGGTGCACACCGGGGTTTTCGAGAACGTCCCGGAGGTGCCGCACGTCCAGCTCGGGCAGAAGGCCGACCTGGTTCTGGTGGCGCCGGCCACCGCGGACCTGCTGGCGCGCGCGGTGCACGGCCGCGCCGACGACCTGCTGACCGCGACCCTGCTCACGGCGAGATGCCCGGTGTTGTTCGCGCCGGCGATGCACACCGAGATGTGGTTGCACCCGGCGACCGTCGACAACGTGGCGACGCTGCGGCGCCGTGGCGCGGTGGTGCTGGAACCCGCGTTCGGCCGGCTCACCGGCGCCGACAGCGGCTCGGGCCGGCTGCCCGAGGCGGAGGAGATCACCACGCTGGCCCAGCTGCTGCTGGAGCGCCACGACGCGCTTCCCTACGACCTCGCCGGATGCAAGGTGCTGGTGACCGCCGGCGGCACCCGCGAACCGATCGACCCGGTGCGCTTCATCGGCAACCGCAGCTCGGGCAAGCAGGGCTACGCGGTGGCCCGCGTCGCTGCCCAGCGGGGCGCCGAGGTCACCCTGATCGCCGGTCACACCGCCGGACTGATCGACCCCGCCGGCGTCGAAGTGGTCCACATCAGCTCCGCGGAGCAGCTCGGGGACGCGGTGGCCAAGCACGCCCCCGCGGCCGACGTGCTGGTGATGGCGGCGGCCGTCGCCGACTTCCGGCCCGCGCAGGTTTCCGCCGCCAAGATCAAAAAGGGTGACGAAGGGCCACCGGCGATCGAGCTGGTGCGCAACGACGACGTGCTGGCCGGCGCGGTGCGGGCACGCGCCAGCGGCGAGCTGCCCAACATGCGGGCCATCGTCGGGTTCGCCGCGGAGACGGGCGATGCCAACGGCGATGTGCTGTTTCACGCTCGCGCCAAGCTGCGCCGCAAGGGCTGCGACCTGTTGGTGGTCAACGCGGTGGGCGACGGCAGGGCGTTCGAGGTGGACAGCAACGACGGGTGGCTGCTCGCGTCCGACGGCACCGAGTCCGCACTGCAGCATGGCTCCAAGACGCTGATGGCCAGTCGTATCGTGGATGCGATCGCCACGTTCCTGCACGGCGGCGGGTAATAAGGTTCGGTTCTCCTGTGGCGCCAGGCCAGGTGCTGGCCGGACGACGCCCGCCGATATAATTCGGCTAACTAATTATTCGGAAGGATTGAGATTGTGAGCGAAAATGGTCGCCTGTTTACCAGTGAGTCGGTGACTGAGGGACATCCCGACAAGATCTGCGACGCGATCAGCGACTCGGTCCTCGACGCCCTGCTGGCGCAGGACCCCCGCTCACGTGTCGCGGTCGAGACGCTGGTGACCACCGGCCAGGTGCACGTCGTCGGCGAGGTGACGACGACGGCGAAGGAGGCATTCGCCGACATCACCAACACGGTCCGCGAGCGCATCCTCGAGATCGGCTACGACTCGTCGGACAAGGGTTTCGACGGGGCGTCGTGCGGGGTGAACATCGGCATCGGCGCGCAATCGCCCGACATCGCCCAGGGTGTCGACACCGCCTACGAGGCCCGGGTCGAGGGTGAGCAGGACCCGCTGGACGCGCAGGGCGCCGGTGACCAGGGCCTGATGTTCGGCTACGCGATCGCCGACACCCCCGAACTGATGCCGCTGCCCATCGCGCTGGCCCACCGCCTGTCCCGGCGGCTGACCGAGGTGCGCAAGAACGGCGTCCTGCCCTACCTTCGCCCGGACGGCAAGACTCAGGTCACCATCGAATACGAGGACAACGTTCCGGTCCGCCTCGACACCGTGGTGATCTCCACCCAGCACGCGGCCGACATCGACCTGGAGCACACCCTGACCCCCGATCTCCGGGAAAAGGTGGTCAACACCGTCCTCGACGATTTGGCGCACGACACGTTGGACACCTCGTCGACGCGGTTGCTGTTCAACCCGACCGGCAAGTTCGTCCTGGGCGGCCCGATGGGCGACGCGGGGCTGACCGGCCGCAAGATCATCGTCGACACGTACGGCGGGTGGGCCCGCCACGGTGGCGGCGCCTTCTCCGGCAAGGATCCCTCCAAGGTGGACCGCTCGGCGGCCTACGCGATGCGCTGGGTGGCCAAGAACATCGTCGCCGCCGGCCTGGCGGAGCGGGTCGAGGTGCAGGTGGCCTACGCCATCGGCAAAGCCGCCCCCGTCGGCTTGTTCGTCGAGACCTTCGGCACCGCCACGGTCGACCCGGTCAAGATCGAGAAGATCGTCCCGGAGGTATTCGACCTGCGGCCCGGCGCCATCATCCGCGATTTGGACCTGCTACGCCCGATCTACGCGCAGACCGCCGCCTACGGCCACTTCGGCCGCACCGACATCGAGCTGCCGTGGGAGCAGCTGAACAAGGTCGACGACCTCAAGCGCGCCGTCTAGGGGACTCGACGAGAAGACCCGAAATCGCATGAATCATCAAGGCAAACGGTGATTTTGCGTCCGTTCGCGGGCACCGGCGTCAGCCGGTGAATCGGTAGTCGTCGAGGTCGAACCGCCGGCTGCGCCAATAGGCCTCCACCGTGGTGGTGGGGCGCAGCGGCACGTCGCCGTTCTTGTCGAAGTAGTAGCTGTTGGCGAGCCGGCAGCTGTCCTGCCAGAAGATCTGCCGGTGCCGTCGGCGCATCATCTCGTCGAAGTATCGGTCGTTGGCTTCCTCGGTGACCTCGACGCGCGTCGCGCCCTGGCGCTCGGCCCGTTTCAGGCACCGCACGATGTGGTGGGTCTGCGTCTCGATGAGCGCGAAATATGACGAGCCGACGTAGCCGTAGGGGCCGAACACCGTGAACAGGTTGGGGAAATCGGGGACGCTGACGCCCTCGTAGGCCTGCAGCCGGTGTTCGTCCCAGAACCGGCTCAGGGATTTGCCGCCGCTTCCGGTGACCGCGAACGTCGGGACGTCGTCGGGGTCCATCACTTTGAACCCGGTGGCCAGGATCAGCACGTCGACTTCGTGGTCCGCGCCGTCGGTGGTGGCCACGGCCGACGGCGTGATCTTGTCGATCGGCTCGGTGACCAGCCGCACGTTGTCCCGGTTGAACGTGGCCAGGTACTCGTTGTGGAAGCCGGGGCGCTTGCAGCCGACCGCGTAGCGCGGGGTGAGTTGATCGCGCACCGTCGGGTCGTGAACCTGTTTGCGCAGATAGGCCAGCCCCGCCGACTCCATCCTCTTGGCCAGCGGGATGACCGTGAAATAGTGCGCGGAGATCGGGAAGGTGACTTCGACGAAGGCCTGGCTCAGTAGCCGCTGCACGACCTTTCCCCCGGGGATCCGCATCGCCCAGCGGGCCGGTGCGGGCAGCGCGACGTCCAGCTTGGGGAAGCACCAGATCGGGGTGCGCTGAAAAACGGTGAGCTGCTTGACAATCGGCGCGATTTCGGGAATGACCTGGACGGCCGAGGCGCCGGTGCCGATGATCGCGACGCGCTTGCCGCTCAGGTCCTGGTCGTGATCCCAGCGCGCGGTGTGCATCGTGATGCCGCCGAAGCTGTCCACGCCGTCGATGTCGGGCAGGTTGGGGACGGTGAGCACCCCGCAGGCGCTGATCAGGAATCGGGCGGTCACCGTGCCGCCGGGGTCGGTCTGCACCCGCCACAGGCAATGCTCGTCGTCGAACTCGGCGGCTTGCACTTTGGTGTTCAACCGGATTCGGGATCGGAGCCCGTATTTGTCGACGCAGTGTTCCGCATACGCCTTGAGCTCGCGCCCCCGCGCGTAGGTCCGCGACCAATCCGGGCTCTGCTCGAAGGAGAACTGGTAGGAGAACGACGGAATGTCCACGGCGATACCGGGATAGGTGTTCCAGTGCCACGTCCCGCCGACCCCGTCGCCAGCCTCGACGACGAGATAGTTCGACAGTCCGGCGTTGTCGAGCTTGATGGCGGCGCCGATTCCGGAGAAGCCGGCGCCCACGATCAGCGTGTGGTAGTCGGGAGTGCTGCTCATCGGTGTCCGCCTAGGGGTGGAGTGCCTTCTTGAGTGCGGCCAGCCCCCGGTCGGTGGCATCGCCGGCCGCGGGTATCACCAGAGCGAAGCTGGCGTAGCCGTGCACCAGGTTCGGTTCGTTGCTCAATTCCGCGGGCACGCCGGCGCTGTCCAGCAGCTCGGCGTAGCGCGCCCCGTCGTCGCGCAGCGGATCGTGTTCGGCGGTCCCGATGTAGGCGGGCGGCAACCCGGACAGGTCCGTCGCGTTCGCCGGGGCGAGGGTGACGGGCAGCGCCGTCGGGTCACTGATGTCGAGGTCAGGCAGATACCAGGACAGGAACGCGTCGATGACGTCGCGGTCCAGGATGGGTGCGTTGGCGTTTTCGGTGTACGACGGCAGCGACAGGTCCGCGGTGACGACCGGGTACCACAGCAGCTGGAAGCTGAGCTCGGGTCCGGCGTTCTCGTTGGCCAGATGCGCCATCACGGCGGCCAGGTTGCCGCCGGCCGAGTCGCCGGCGACCGCGATGCGGGTGGGGTCGCCGCCCAGCTCGGCGGCGTGCTCGGCGACCCACTGCAACGCCGCCCAGGAGTCGTTGACCCCGGCCGGGAACGGATGCTCGGGCGCCAGCCGGTAGTCGACGGACACCACGATGGCCTCGGCGCCGACGGCGTGCGCGCGGGCCAGGGGGTCGTGGGTGTCCAGGCCGCCGAGGCAGAAGCCGCCGCCGTGGTAGAAGACGACGACGGGCAACGCCTCCTCCGGCTCCAGGGGCGGCCAGTAGATGCGCACGGGGATGTCGGTGAGCCCCCCGTGACCGATCATGCGGTCCTCGATGCGCAGGTCCGGCAGCATTTCGGGCGGCACCTGGAGCAACCGCAGGCGCGAGCGTGCAACCTCCACGCCGTCGGCCGCGCTGAAGGTCATCGGGAAGGCGTCGAGCAACGCCTTGAACGTCGGATCGATGCCGGGTCGGGCGAAGGTGGGCTCCGTCATGGATTCACCGTACGCCCCACATTTACCCGCGCAGCCCGGTTCGCAGGGCGCTCAACCCGCGTTCCATCGCGGCGGTGGCCGCGGGCACCACACCGCCGTAACCGAGATAGCCGTGCACCAGGTTCTCGGCGTTGTGCACCTCGACCAAAACGCCCGCTTCGGCCAGCCGCTCGCCGTACCGAATGCCGTCGTCGCGCAGCGGGTCGTGACCCGCGACGGCGATGTAGGCGGGCGGCAGGTTGGACACGTCCGCGGCGCGTCCCGGCGCCATACCCGGTGGCGGGGCGGATAAGTCGACTTCGCCCGCGTACCAACGCGAGAACTCGGCGACGGCCTTGACATCCAGGATCGGCGCGGCGGCGTTTTCGGTGAAGGACGGCAGCGAGGCGTCCCACATGGTGGAGGGATACCACAGCAGCTGGAACGCGATGAGCGGTGCGCCGCTATCACGCGCCCGCTGTGCCGTTACGGCCGTGATGGTTCCGCCGGCTGAATCCCCGGCCAGGGCCAACCGATTCGGATCACCGCCCAATTCGCCGGCGTGCTCGGCGGTCCAAAGCGTTGCGGCCCAAGCGTCTTCGATGGCGGCGGGGTAGGGATGCTCGGGCGCCAACCGGTAGTCGACGGACACCACGATCGCGTCGGCGCCCACCGCGTGCTGGCGGGCCGTGCCGTCGTAGCTGTCGAGGTCACCCACGACGAACCCGCCGCCGTGGAAGTACAGCACGACGGGCGGCGCGATACTACCGGTGCTCACGCCCGAATCGATTGGCGGCCAATAGATCCGGATGCCGATCGACCCTGCCGGACCGGGAATGGCGCGGTCTTCGACGCGCAGCTCGGGATGCAGTGGCCGGCGTGGCAGGTCGCGGAACCGCTGCCGCGCCGCATCAACACCGTCGTCGGCGGATAGCCGGAAGGGAACCGCATCCAGTACCTTCTGCAGGATGGGGTCGATCGCGGGCTTTTCGTCGGCTGTGTTATCCAAGCTTGGCATGGACGTACCGTACGCACCGCGTCTGGTCTTCGGCGGCTGGGTGGTGGCCGGCTGGGCGGCGCTCGGCTATGGCGTCTACCTGACGGTGTTGGCGCTGGGTTCGCCGCCGGGAACCGAGCTGACCGGGCACTGGGTGCTCCAGCCGCTGTTCAAGGCGTCGATGGCGTTGTTGCTGACCGCCGCCGCGGTCGGCCACGCCGTCGTCCGCGAGCGGCGGTGGCTGATGCCGGCGCTGCTGCTGTCGGCCATCGGCGACTGGGCGCTGGCGATCCCGTGGTGGGAGCCGTCCTTCGTAGTGGGCCTGGGCGCATTCCTGTTGGCGCACTTGTGCTTCCTGGGCGCGCTCCTGCCCCTGGCGGCGAGGCGTCCGTCGAAGCCGCGCATCGCCGCCGTGGTGGCCATGTGCCTGGCCACCATCGCGCTGCTGGCGTGGTTCTGGCCGCATCTGGACAAACTGAGGCTTCCGGTGACGGCCTACATCCTCGTGCTGACCGCAATGGTGTGCGCCGCGCTGGTGGCGCAGCTGCCGACGATCTGGACGGCGGTGGGGGCGGTGTGCTTCGCGGCGTCCGATTCGCTGATCGCCATCGGCCGCTTCATCCTGGGCAACGAGGCACTGGCGGTGCCGATCTGGTGGTCCTACGCCGCCGCGCTGATCCTGATGACGGCCGGGTTCTTCTTCGGTCGTGAGGCACCGGCCGACGCCGCTACCCCGGAACCGGCCGAAAGCTGACCCGGACGGTAAAGGCGTTGAGCAGCAACCTGTTTCGACGCGGGGTGCCGTGAGCGGCGCCGCGCGCACACCCGTGCAGGTGGAACCCATCGCCCGGGTGCTGCCGATGCTCTCGGTGCCGCACCTGGACCGTGAGTTCGACTACCTGGTTTCGGCCGAGCAGTCCGACGACGCCCAGCCCGGGGCGCGGGTGCGGGTGCGGTTTCACGGCCGCCTGGTGGACGCGTTCGTGCTGGAGCGCCGCAATGACACCGACCACCAGGGCAAGCTCGGCTACCTGGACCGCGTCGTGTCAGCCGAACCCGTGCTGACACCGGATATCCGCCGGTTGGTCGACGCGGTGGCGGCGCGTTACGCCGGGACCCGGCCGGACGTGCTGCGCCTGGCGGTGCCGGCCCGGCACGCCCGGGTGGAACGGGAACCGACGGCGCCCCACCGGCTGCCCGTGCCCGCGCCCGTCGACCCGTCGGCGTGGGAGGGGTACGCCCGGGGCGCCCAGTTCCTGGCCGCCCTGGCCGAGTCCCGGGCCGCGCGGGCCGTCTGGCAGGCGCTGCCGGGGGAGTCGTGGGCGGACCGATTCGCCGAGGCGGCCGCGCAAACCATCCGCGCCGGACGGGCGGTGCTGGGCATCGTGCCCGATCAGCGGGATCTGGACGCGCTGTGGCGGGCCGCGACCGCGCGGATCGACGAGAGCGGCGTGGTGGCGCTTTCGGCCGGGCTCGGGCCGGCCGCCCGCTACCGGCGGTGGCTCGCGGCACTGCGCGGTCAGGCACGGTTGGTGATCGGCACTCGCAGCGCGGTTTTCGCGCCCCTTAGCGACCTGGGCCTCGTCATGGTGTGGGCCGACGCCGACGATTCACTGGCCGAGCCGCGGGCACCCTACCCGCACGCCCGGGAGGTGGCGATGCTGCGGGCGCATCAGGCGCGCTGTGCGGCGCTGATCGGTGGTTACGCGCGCACTGCAGAAGCCCAGGCGCTGGTGCGCACCGGGTGGGCCCATGACATCGTCGCGACCCGGGCGGTGGTGCGCGCCCGCACGCCGCGGGTGGTCGCCCTCGACGACACGGGCTACGCCGACGAACGCGACCCGGCCGCGCGCACCGCGCGCATCCCGTCGATCGCGCTGCGCGCCGCCCGCTCGTCGCTCGAGGCCGGGGCGCCGGTGCTGGTGCAGGTGCCGCGGCGCGGGTATGTCCCGTCGCTGGCCTGCGCGCGCTGCCGCACGATCGCCCGGTGCCGGCACTGCACGGGCCCCTTGTCGTTGCAGGAGGGCGGCCAGGCGCTGATCTGCCGGTGGTGCGGGCGCATCGACCCGACGCGGCGGTGCGCGCGCTGCGGTTCGGACGCGGTGCGCGCCGTGGTCGTCGGGGCCCGCCGCACCGCCGAGGAGCTTGGGCGCGCGTTTCCCGGTACCGCGGTGGTCACCTCGTCCGGGGAAGGTGTCGTGCCGTCGGTCGCCGCCGGCCCGGCCCTGGTGGTGGCCACCCCGGGGGCGGAACCCGGCGCGGCGGGCGGCTACGGCGCGGCACTGCTGCTGGACACCTGGGCGCTGCTGGGGCGACAAGACCTGCGTGCCGCCGAGGACGCGCTGTGGCGCTGGATGACCGCCGCCGCCTTGGTGCGTCCCCGCGGCGAAGGCGGGGTGGTGCTGGTGGTGGCCGAATCATCAATTCCCACAGTCCAATCGCTGATCCGCTGGGATCCGGTGGGTCACGCGGACGCCGACCTGGCGGCTCGGGCCGAGGTGGGCTTGCCGCCGAGCGTGCATATGGCGGCGCTCGACGGCGCGGCCGATGCGGTGGCGGCACTGCTCGACGAGGCCGGGCTGCCGGACGGGGCCGACGTGCTGGGGCCGGTGGATTTGCCGGCGGGTGTGCGCCGCCCGGCGGGGACACCGGCCGGCGTCCCCGTGACGCGCATGCTGGTGCGCGCCCGGCGAGAGCAGGGCCTGGCGCTGGCCGCGGCGCTGCGTCGCGGTGTGAGCGTGCTGTCCGCCCGCCAGACCCACGAGCCGGTCCGGGTCCAGATCGACCCCCTGCACATCGGGTGACCTCGCCAAATCCTGCCCGAGGGGATAGTATGCGTCGGAAATAATCCCTGGGTACGACATTGGAAGGTTGTTACACTTCCTGATCTTTAGCCGCCGATATGCCGGAGACGGTCCGGAGAAGGGGCGACATGGCAGCGGACAACGCGACGACTGCGGACGAGTCGCTGGACGTCATCACTGACGCTTTGCTGACGGCTTCCCGCTTGCTGGTTGCCATTTCGGCGCGCTCGATCGGTCAGGTGGACGAGACGATCACGATCCCGCAATTCCGGACGTTGGTGATCCTGTCCAATCGGGGCCCGGTCAACTTGGCCACCCTGGCCGGTCTGCTCGGCGTGCAACCATCCGCAACGGGGCGGATGGTCGACCGACTCGTCGCGGCAGGGCTGATCGATCGCCTACCGCACCCGACGTCCCGTCGCGAGCTGTTGGCCGCGCTGACCAAGCGGGGGCGGGAGGTCGTTCGTCAGGTCACCGCGTACCGGCGCAACGAAATCGCCACCATCGTGGAGAAGATGCCGCCGCCGGAACGCCACGGGCTGGTGCGGGCCCTGACCGCGTTCACCGCCGCCGGCGGCGAACCGGATGTGCACCTGGATGCCGAGCTCGACCTCTAGCGCTTCTCGGCGGTGACCAGCAGATACTCCCAATGCATGGTGCCGTTGGAGAGGTAGTGCTGCGCGAGCTCGACCAGCTGGGCGTCGAGCTCGGCGGCCAGCACCCGGTTGTGGCCGATGTTCGCGTAGGCCTCGATCGTCGGACCGTAGTGGTTCTTGAAGTACGTGTGCACCGCCTCGGCGTCGTCGAACCGGTTCACTTCCAGCATTCCCCGCACCGCGGTCACCGGGCCTACGCGCTCGCCGAGCAATCCGGTGACGTAGCCCGTACGTCCCCACAGCGCGGCCGGCGGCACGGCCTGCGACAGGCTGGGCCGGTACGGCCGGATGGTGGCAAGCATGCGGCCGAAGAACCCGTCCGGGGTCCAGCTGATCAGGCCGATCGTCCCGCCCGCCCGGCAGACCCGGACCAATTCGTCGGCGGCCCGCTGCTGGTCCGGCGCGAACTGCACGCCGATCGCGGAGATGACGGCGTCAAACTCGCTGTCGCCGAACGGCAGCGCGTGCGCGTTGGCCTCCCGGTAGTCGATCGTCAGGCCCCGGGCCGCGGCGCGGGTCCGCGACCGCTGCAACAGCTGGGGCGTCAGGTCACTGGAGACCACGGCGGCGCCCGTCGCGGCGGCCGGAAGCGAGATGTTGCCCGAGCCGGCCGCGACGTCGAGCACTCGCATGCCCGGCCCGATGCCGGTGGCCTTGACCAGCACCGGACCCAGCGGGGCCATCACTTCCTCCGCCATCAGGGCGTAGTCGCCGAGAGCCCATACCGCGCGATGGGGGGCGGCATCGCTGATCGTGGTGTCGAGAGTCATCAGACCTCCTTGAAGGTAAGGAAAGGGCTGCCCACTCGACCTCGTCGTCCCTAGCAAGGCAGTTCGGCCACCGAGCGAGATGGTGACCTGTAGCAATAGTATGCGTTAGAAACAATGTACACGGGCAACTTCGGGTGGGGCGGCCGTCTGGGCTTTCTAGACTGTGCCGGTGCGCCTTGTCTTCGCCGGCACCCCCGAACCCGCGCTGCCCGCGCTGCGCCGCCTCATCGACTCGCCGCGTCACGAGGTGATCGCCGTGCTGACCCGGCCCGACGCGGCCGTCGGCCGGCACGGCAAGCCGCAGCCCTCGCCGGTGGCCCGCGAAGCGCTCGACCGTGGCATCCCGCTGCTGCGACCGGCGCGGCCGAACGCGCCGGAGTTCGTCGCCGAGCTGTCGGAGTTGGCGCCGGACTGCTGCGCGGTGGTGGCCTACGGTGCGTTGCTGCGCGACGGACTGCTCGCGGTGCCCCCGCACGGGTGGATCAACCTGCATTTCTCGCTGCTGCCGGCCTGGCGTGGGGCGGCCCCGGTGCAGGCGGCGATCGCGGCCGGGGACGCCATCACCGGGGCGACCACGTTCCAAATCGAGCCCAGCCTGGACTCCGGCCCCGTCTACGGCGTCGTCACCGAGACGATCCGGCCCACCGACACCGCGGGCGAATTGCTTGAGCGGCTGGCTGTTTCGGGTGCGGCGCTGCTGTCGACCACGCTGGACGGCATCGCCGATCAGACGTTGACGCCACGGCCGCAACCCGCCGACGGCGTCAGCATCGCGCCGAAGATCACCGTCGAGCAGGCCCGGGTGCGCTGGGACCTTCCGGCGCTCGTCGTGGAGCGCCGGATCCGTTCGGTGACGCCCAGCCCGGGCGCCTGGACGCTGATCGGCGACCTTCGCGTCAAGCTCGGTCCGGTGCACGTCGATGCGGACGGCCCAGAATCGTTGGCGCCCGGCGCTATTCACGTCGACCGTAAAGGCGTGTGGATCGGCACCGGTTCGCAAGCCGTGCGACTGGGCCAGATACAGCCTCCCGGAAAGAAACGCATGAATGCCGTCGACTGGGCGCGCGGTGCCCGACTCGACTCCGCTGTGCGGGCGACGTGAGCCGGCCCCGACCGCCGGCTCGCGGGCACGGCAAGCGGCGCAAGCCGCTCGACCCCGCGCGCGCCGCGGCGTTCGAGGTGCTGCGGGCGGTCAGCGAGCGCGACGCATACGCGAACCTGGCGCTGCCCGCGCTGCTGCGCGAGCGCGGGATCAGCGGCCGCGATGCCGCGTTCGCCACCGAGCTGACGTACGGCACCTGCCGCACCCGGGGCCTGCTCGACGCGGTCATCGGCGCCGCCGCCGGCCGGTCGCCGGACACTATCGACCCGGTGCTGCTCGACCTGCTACGGCTCGGCACGTACCAGTTGCTGCGTACCCGGGTGGACAAGTACGCCGCGGTGTCCACCACGGTCGAGCAGGCCGGCATCGAATTCGATTCAGCCCGAGCGGGTTTCGTCAACGGCGTGCTGCGTGCAATCTCCGCGCGCGACGAGAAGTCCTGGGTCGGGGAACTGGCGCCCGACCCGTCGCGAGATCCGGTCGGGCATGCCGCCTTCATGCATGCGCACCCGCGCTGGATCGCGCAGGCCTTCGCCGACGCGTTGGGGCCTGCCGCGGCCGAGCTCGACGCGGTGCTGGCCAGCGACGACGAACGGCCTCAGGTGCACCTGGCGGCCCGTCCCGGGGTACTGACGGCCGCGGAACTGGCCGACGCCGTGGGTGGCACGGTCGGCCGGTATTCGCCCTATGCGGTGTACCTGCCGGGCGGCGACCCCGGGCGGCTGTCGCCGGTGCGCGACGGCGCCGCGCTGGTCCAGGACGAGGGCAGCCAGCTGGTGGCGCGGGCGCTGGCGCTGGCACCGGTCGAGGACGACACCGGACGGTGGCTCGATCTGTGCGCCGGACCGGGCGGCAAGACCGCGCTGCTGGCCGCCTTGGGCGCCGGTGCCGGGGCCCGCGTCACTGCGGTGGAGCCGAACCCGCGCCGCGCCGACCTGGTGGCCGAGAACACCCGGGGGCTCCCGGTCGACGTGCTGCGGGTCGACGGGCGGCAGACCGATCTCGAGCCGACCTTCGACCGGGTGCTCGTCGACGCGCCGTGCACCGGGCTGGGCGCGTTGCGGCGCCGACCCGAGGCGCGGTGGCGGCGGCAGCCGGCCGACGTGCCGACGCTCACGAAGCTGCAACGCGAGCTGCTGGGCGCCGCGATCGCGCTCACCCGGCCTGGGGGTGTGGTGCTCTATGCGACCTGCTCGCCCCACCTCGCCGAAACCGTCGGGGTGGTCGCCGACGCGCTGCGCCGGCACCCGGTGTGCGCCTTGGATACCCGGCCGCTGTTCGATCCCGTCACCGGGCTGGGGGATGGGCCGCACGTCCAGCTGTGGCCGCACCGGCAGGGCACCGACGCGATGTTCGCCGCCGCGCTGCGCCGCGAAGCGTGAACCGTCCGGCGCGGCTCAGTAGTGTGGCGCACATGCCTGGTAACACCGGTAGGCCCCTGATCGCGCCGTCCATCTTGTCCGCCGATTTCTCGCGGCTGGCCGACGAAGCGGCCGCGGTGGTGGGCGCCGACTGGCTGCACGTCGACGTGATGGACAACCATTTCGTGCCCAACCTGACCATCGGCCTGCCGGTGGTCGAGAGCCTGCTCACCGCCACGGCCATCCCGATGGACTGCCATCTGATGATCGAGGACCCCGACCGATGGGCGCCCGGCTACGCCGAGGCGGGCGCCTACAACGTCACCTTCCACGCCGAGGCCACCGACCACCCGGTCGCGGTGGCGCGCGACATCCGCGCCGCGGGCGCCAAGGCGGGCATCAGCGTCAAGCCGGGAACCCCGCTGGAGCCGTACCTGGAAATCCTGCCGCAGTTCGACACCCTGCTCATCATGTCGGTCGAGCCCGGCTTCGGCGGCCAGAGCTTCATCCCCGAGGTGCTGAGCAAGGTCCGCACCGCGCGCAAGCTGATCGACGCGGGGGAGCTGACGATCCTGGTCGAAATCGATGGCGGCATCAACGACGACACCATCGAGCAGGCCGCCGAGGCCGGAGTCGACTGCTTCGTCGCCGGGTCGGCCGTCTACGGCGCGGAGGACCCGGAGGCCGCCATCGCGGCGCTGCGGAGGCAGGCGGCCGCCGCGTCGCCGCACTTGCGCCGATGAACCAACCCGCCGACGGCCTCGACGCGGCCATGCGCCTGGCGATCGAGCAGTCCAACCACGTCAAGGGCGCCACCTATCCGAATCCGCCGGTGGGCGCCGTCATCCTGGACGTCGACGGCGAGGTCGTCGGAGTCGGCGGCACCGAACCCGCCGGTGGCGACCACGCCGAGGTGTTGGCGCTGCGGCGGGCCGGCGAGCTGGCGGCCGGCGGGACCGCGGTGGTCACGCTGGAGCCCTGCAACCACCACGGCAAGACCCCACCGTGCGTGAACGCCCTGCTGGACGCCAAGGTGGGCGCGGTGGTTTACGGCGTCGCCGACCCGAACCCGATCGCCGCCGGGGGCGCGGCCCGGCTGACGGAAGCTGGCGTAAGGGTGACCTCCGGGGTGCTGGCCGACGAAGTGGCCGGTGGACCGCTGCGGGAGTGGTTGCACAAGCAGCGGACCGGGTTGCCGCACCTGACGTGGAAGTACGCCAGCAGCGTCGACGGCCGCAGCGCGGCCGCCGATGGCACCAGTCAGTGGATCTCCAGCGAGGCCTCGCGGTTGGACCTGCATCGCCGCCGCGCGGCCGCGGACGCGATCGTGGTGGGCACCGGCACCGTGCTGGCCGACGATCCGGTGCTGACCGCGCGGCTGCCCGACGGCTCGCTGGCCGACCGGCAACCGCTGCGCGTGGTGGTGGGCATGCGCGAGATACCGCCGGAGGCAAAGGTTCTCAACGACGATTCGCGGACCATGGTGATTCGCACGCACGATCCCATGGAGGTGATCAAGGCGCTTTCGGACCGCACCGACGTCCTGCTGGAGGGCGGCCCCACCCTCGCGGGCGCGTTTCTGCGGGCCGGGGCGGTCAACCGCATGCTGGTTTACGTCGCGCCGATGCTGCTCGGCGGCCCGGTCTCGGCGGTCAACGACGTCGGGGTGCCCACCATCGCGCGGGCGTTGCGCTGGCAATTCGACGGAGTCGACCGCGTGGGCCCGGATCTGCTGCTCAGCCTGGTGCCGCGCGGCGAGTAGGAGCGCCTAGCGCTCGCCCAATGAGATCGTTTGCGGCTCGGGCACTTCCGTTTCCTCGGCGTGTTCCTTGCGGCCACCGATCAACAGGCCCAGCAGCGCACCCACGATGCAGATGACCACGGTGGCGCTGAAGATGTCGCCGTACATCATGGCGAACGCCTTGAGGTACATCGTCCCCTGCGCGGCGATCCGCTCCAGCAGCGAGGCGTTGGGAGGTATCGCGGCCGTCAACCCGGCGACGATCTGGTTGAACCGGTAAAGGCCCCACGCGCTCAGCGCGGCCACACCGATGAGCATGCCCGTCATCCGGGCCACCACGACCGCCGCGGAGGCGATGCCGTGCTGGGCCGAGGGAACGACCCGGAGGGCGGCCGAGGTCAGCGGGCCGATCACCAGGCCCAGGCCCACGCCGGCGACCAGAAGGTCGGCGTGCAACACGGGAACACTGAAGACCCCGAAGATGTCGTGCTTCTGGCTCAACACGTCTTGGCGCCAGAAGTGAATCAGCCAGTAGCCGTAGGCCGCGATCAGCAGCCCGATGAAGGTCATCACCCGGTCGCCGACCCGGGTGGCGATCCAGCCGCCCAGCACCGCGCCGATCGGCAGCGCGATCAAAAACCACAGCAGCAACCCGGCTGCCTGCGTCTGGTCCATCTGCAGCACGCCCTGGCCGAACAGCTCCACGTCGACCAGCGTCACCATCAGCGCCGCGCCCGCCGCCAGCGATGCGCCCAGCGCGGCCAGGAACGGGCGGAAGTGCACCCCCGCCGGCTCGATCAGCCGGGTGCGCGAGAACCGTTCCCAGAGCAGGAACAGCACCGCGACGACGACCGCCCCGATGACCAGCGGCAGACCGTAGCTCGGCAGGATCTGTTTGCCGTCGGGTTGCGGGTTGTACAGGCCGATGACCGCAAGGCCGAGGGCGACCGCGAGCAGCACACCGCCGACCAGGTCGACCTTCTCAGGGTTCTCGACCTTTTCGTGCGACGGCAGGCTGAACTGGATCATCGCCATCGCGATCAGGGTCAGCGGGACGTTGATCCAGAACACGTAGCGCCAGTCGTGGAACAAGTAGACGATGAAGATCCCGTACAGCGGGCCCAGCACGCTGCCGAGCTCCTGTGCGGCGCCGATGCCGCCCAGCACGCCGGCGCGGTTGCGCTGTGCCCACAGGTCGGCGCCCAGGGCGAGCGTGACCGGCAGCAGCGCGCCGCTGGCCACACCCTGGATGGTGCGGCCGGCGATCAGCAGGTGGAAATCGCCCCAGTGCCCGGCCAGCGCGGTCACCACCGACCCCACCATGAACAGGGTCAGGCTGACTTGCAGCACCAGCTTGCGGCCGAACCGGTCGGAGGCCCGCCCCAACAGCGGCATGGCGGCGATGTAACCCAGCAGGTACATCGTGATGATCCAGGTGATGCGCTGGAGCTGGTTGATCGGGATGTGAACGTCGCTCATGATGTCGCGCATGATCGTCACGACGACATAGGCGTCCAGGGCGCCCAGCAGAACCGCCAGACTGCCGGCGCTGATGGCGACGCGGCGGCCGGTCTGCGAACTCATGAACTCACCGGGGGCTTGGTGACCTGAACCTGCTCGCCCCAGTTGGACAGCGTCACCTGGATCGAGTTGCCGGAGCTCTTCTGCATGTTGGCCTGGACCAGCTGGTGGTCACCGGTCTCCTGGATCCACACGGTGCTCGGCACCGGCTGCGTCGCGTTGAACTGGGGCATGATCTTGTTCACCGCATCCGCCGAGACGTTGCCGCTGACGCGAATCGTGTTCTGACCGTTGATGGTGTTGCGGCCCTCGGCCTTGGCGTTGGTGAAGTTCGCCAGCGCGTTGGCAAGCCCGGTGTCCGGGTTCAGCAGCACCGACACGTCGTAGATGTCGGACGCCTTTCCGAAGTCGCTCCACTTGTTGGGCGTCAGCGTGGCGTACAGGTTTCCGTCGACGACCACGAAGTTGGCGTCGATGTCGGATCCCCCGAGGGTGATCGTGGCGTTGCCAGACGCGGCGGTGGCCGGCGCCGTGGTGAGGTCACCGGTCAGCGTTTTGATGGGCAGCCCCTGGATCTTGCCCTGAATGCTCAGCACGAGATGCACGCTCTTCACATTCTTGGTGGCGTCGGCCGACTGCTTGACCAGGGTCGTGCCGTCGGGCAGCGGGGCGCCGCTCTGCTTTGAGCCCGACGAGCAGCCGGCGATCAAGGCGGTGGCGAGGGTCAGGGATGCGAGGACGGCCGATAGACGGCGGCGGGTCTGCATATCTTGCATCGTAGAGGGTGCCCATGACCGGCTTGGGAGACGTGGGGCCGCGGTGTCGGCCCGGCGCTGAAGCTTTGGCCTGCTCACCAGTGCGACTACGGCATCCGGACGGCCGATAACCTGATGGAATGTTCACCGGAATTGTCGAGGAGCTCGGGGAGGTGACCGGCTGCGACATGCTCGCCGACGCCGCCCGGCTCACCATCCGCGGACCGATCGTGACCTCCGACGCCGGGCACGGCGACTCGATCGCCGTCAACGGCGTCTGCCTGACCGTCGTCGAGCTGCTGCCGGACGGCCAGTTCACCGCCGACGTGATGGCCGAGACCCTCAACCGGTCCAACCTGGGCTCCGTGCAGGTGGGCAGCCCGGTCAACCTGGAGCGCGCCGCCGCGGTCAACAGCCGGCTCGGCGGGCACATCGTGCAGGGGCACGTGGACGGGACGGGCCAGGTGGTGAGCCGGGCGCCGTCCGAGCACTGGGAAGTGGTGCGGATCGAGATCCCCGCGGAGGTGGCCCGCTACGTGGTCGAGAAGGGGTCGATCACCGTCGACGGCATTTCATTGACGGTCTCCGGGCTCGGTGCCGGACCGGGGGACTGGTTCGAGGTTTCGCTGATCCCCACCACCCGCGAGCTGACCACGCTGGGCCGCGCTCCGGTCGGAACGCAGGTCAACCTCGAAGTCGACGTGATCGCGAAATACGTTGAGCGGTTGCTCACCCCGCGTTAGGCCGCGTTCGGAAAAGTCCGCCCCACGCCGGTCCGCTCAGCAGGGTTCGCCCGGCGGCGTCCAGTACGGCTCGCCGGACGGGGTGTAGCACGGTGGTGGTGCGTCGGGTGGCGGGACCGTCATCGCGCCGGCCGGAAGGACCCAATTATCCCAGCGCCCCGGGTCCGTGCAGCCGCCGACGCTCACATGCCGACCGCCGACGTCAGCGCACGCATCGGCCGTCGCCCGTTGCGGGCAGGCGACGCCCGCTGCTAATCCGGCCGCGAACATCAAGGTCACGGCCGGTGCCGCCAGTCTTACCGCGATTTTCATCCGCCTAGCCTAGATTGCTGGCACCGGATCAGGAGCCGTTTTGCCCCGCCGGCCTATTGCTGCGGCGCACTGGGAGCGGCGGGCGTGGGCGACCGCGGACGGGGGCGGATTTGCCCGCAGTTCAGGCCGATGATGCAGTGCCAGCCAGCCGCCTGGGGTTGGACCGGGTCACAGCATTGGTCGTCCGGCGCCGCAGGCGCCGGATCCACGGTCGGCGAAGGGTCCGCGTCGATGTGCGTGTCCGGAACATTGGCTCCAATGACTCCCCCGACACCGCCCCCCGTCAGGGCCAACCTGGCGGCCCCCCCGCAGGCCGC
>NZ_LZII01000075.1:0-770 GCF_001667425.1 Mycobacterium sp. 852002-51613_SCH5001154
AGCCGTCGGGGATGTCCGCGTAAGTCACCCCGGGCGCCGGCGGACCGGACTGATCGCCGTCGTCGGTGAAGAAGCCGGCGTTGGGGGAACCCAGCCTGGTGAAGTTGAGGTACATCGCGAGATCGTTGAGCTGGTCGCTGTCCAGGCCGAACACGTAATCCATTACGCCGTTGAGCCCGTCCTCGTCGGCGCCCCAGAACGCGAACCGCACGGCGTTGTTCACCGGAGCCAATGGCCCCAGCTGTAGCGCCGTTTCCAGCACCGCGGCGACCCCGGATCCGTCGTCATTGATGCCTGGACCGCCACGCGAGCTGTCGAGATGCGCGCCGACCATGACCACTTCGTGCGGCGAACCGGTCTTGGTCTGCGCCAGCACGTTTCGCGATGTGATTTTGGTGTTCTGGGCGTCCAGCACCAGATGTATCGGCGCACTCGTGTCGGCGAGCGCGGTCGCGGCGGACCTGCCCGCGACCGCGACCGGCACGGTCAGCTGCTTGAAATAGCCCGGATTGAACAAGGTGGCCGGGGCGCCCTGGCCCGCGGGCGCACTGAGCACGACCAGCGCGGCGGCGCCCTTGGCCACCGCGCTGTTCTGCTTGTCGACCACCGAACAACGCGCGTCGTCGACGACGGCGATCGAGCCTTTGGGCAGCGCGGCCGGATAGTCGCTGGCCGCACAGCCCGAGGGCTGGGCGGGCCGGACGGGCTGGCCGGTCAGGCCACCGGGCGGAGTCTGGACCAACAACGACGCCTGGTCGACGGGGTAGCTG
>NZ_LZII01000076.1:0-70534 GCF_001667425.1 Mycobacterium sp. 852002-51613_SCH5001154
GGGGGGCTTGTTTACCCCGCCCGGGCCCCCCCCCCCCACCGGCCCCATCGATCCCGGACAGGCGCAGCAAACCGCTCGCATCATCCGGCGGCCCGCCGCCGCCCCGCGGGGGGCGGGGACCGCGACGACGCGGCGCCGGCACATCGTCAGCGACCTGACCGCGATCGCGCTGCTCGTCTTCGCGCTGTTCCTGCCGTGGAATCTGTACTTCGGCGTCGGGATCCCCGGCAGCAGTACGACCCTCTTCGCGGTGTTGCTCGCCGTGACCGCGCTGTCCGTCATCGCCGTCGCCGTGGCCGGTTCCTGGAGGTCCTCCGGCGCACGTTTCAACCCCGCGAGGGCGGGCCGGCTTCGCCTGGGGCTCAACGTCCCCTACGCGCTGCTGGTGCTGGGGTTCGTGGTCTTCGACGCGTTCGAGACCGTCCGGTTCGGTGGCACGGTGAACGTGCCGGGCGGGGTGGGGCCGGGCGCGTGGGCGGGAATCGCCGGCTGCATGCTGAGCGCGCAGGCGGTGCCCGCCGGCGCCCACACCGGACCGGTTCCCGAGGGCGACGAGCACACCGGCTGGCTGCGGTCGGCCCGGCTCATCGGCTACGCGTCGATGGCGTTGGCGGCGCTCAGCTTTGGTTTCAACCTGTACTGGCGGGTTCGCTACGCGCTGCAAAACACCGGCGGCGCCGCCGCGTTCGGCAAGCAGAACGTGGCGGTCATCGTGACGGCGGTGGTGTACGGCGTCGTGGCGCTGGTGGCCGTGCTGGTCGCCGCCAGGTGGTTGCTGCGCAGCACCAGGGCCGGGCGGCTGGCCACCGTCGCGCTCGGCACGTCGACACTGGTCGCCGGGATCCTGGTGTGGATCCTGCCCCTGGGGCGGGACGTGGACGCGTTCCACGGCATCGCGCAGAACACGTCGACCGCCGGGGTCGGCTTCGAGGGCTACTTGGCGTGGGCGGCGGCCGCCGCGATGTTTGCGCCGCAAACCCTGTTCGGTAACCGCAACACGACGGGGGCCGAGGAGAGCGCCTGGCGGGTGGCGGCCCGAAATGGCTTGCTGCTCATCGCCGTATGGGGCCTGGGCTCGATGCTGATGCGGTTGACCGACCTCTTCGTCGCCGTGAGCCTGGATTACCCCTTCTCCCGGTACGACAGCATGGTGCTGGCCGCGTTCGATCTGGCCACCGCGGTGCTGGCGATCTGGCTGCGCATCAACCTGCGCCACGCCGCCCACTCGGCGCGCCTGATCTCGTCGCTGTGCGGTCTGGTCGCCACGCTCAGCGTCGCCCGCGTCGTCGTGGGTGTGGTGCTGGCGCCGCGGTTCGCGGACTCAGCCAACTCCCCCGCGCAGCACCCGGTCTACGGCAACAACCTGGCCCAGCAGATCACCAGCACTTTCGATGTGGCGCTCTGCGGCCTGGCGTTGTGCATCCTGGGGGCCGCGATCGTCACCGGCCAGCTGCGCGGCCGCCGCGTGCGCCGCCGCCGCGCCGCCCCCAAGCCCTCCGTGCCTGCGGGCGGCCCGGCCGCGCCGAGGGCGCGCGTCCCGGTGGGCCACGCCGCCCCGCCGTCGGCCGCGGCCACCACCCGGATCACCACCGGTCCACGGATCTTCCGCGGCGACGACTCCGCGACGCGACAGATTCCCGTCCAGAAGCCCAAGATCTACCGGCCGCCGCAGGGGTAGGGAACTCAGCGCAGCGGGGCGAACGCGAACTCGCGCAGGCCCTCGACCGGGTCGATGGCCGCGCGGAAGCCGAGCACCTCGGCCGCCCGGGATGGATCGGCGACGATGTGGCGCACGTCGCCGCTGCGGTACTGGCCGGTGATCACGGGCGAGAGCGAACCGCCGCGCGCGTCGCACAAGGCGCCGGCCACCTGCAGGATGGAGACGGGCCGTCCGGAACAGACGTTGACCGCGGTGAATCCGTCGATGTCCTGGGTCGCCGCGAGGTTGGCGGCGGCCACGTCGTCGACGTGGACGAAGTCACGCATCTGGCCGCCGTCCTCGAAAACCCTTGGCGGCTCGCCCCTTTCGAGCGACGACCGGAAGATGGCCGCCACCCCGGAATACGGGGTGTCGCGGGGCATCCCGGGGCCGTAGACGTTGTGGTAGCGCAACGCCACCACCGAACCGCCTGTCGACTCCGACCATGCCAGCGCGTAGTGCTCCTGAGCGGTCTTGCTGGCCGCGTACAGGCTGCGCGGCCGCAGCGCGGCGCCCTCGTCGACCAGGCGCCACTGCAGTTCCTCGCCCCCGATCGGGCAGCGGTGTTCGAAGCTCCCGGCGTCGAGGTCGCCGCGCCGCCGCGGCAACGGGTCGACGTGTCCGTGTTGCCCGCAGTGGTAACGGCCCTGCCCGTACACCACCATCGACGACGCCAGCACCAGGCGGCGCACCCCGGCGGCGAACATCTGCGCCAGCAGCACCGTGGTGGCGAGATCGTTGTGGCCGCCGTAGGCGGGGGCGTCGGCGGCGTCCACGCCCGCACCGACCATCGCCGCCTGATGGCAGACCAGGTCCACCCCGTCCAGCAGGGGCGCCAGCGCGTCGGCGTCGCGGACGTCGACGCGGTGACATCCCTGCGGCAGCACCGGATTTGGGCCGTGCGCCGCCGGCAGCAACACGTCGACGCCGACGACGTCGTGGCCCGCCGCCCGCAGCGCCGCGGCCACCCGCGAACCGATGAAACCGGCCGCCCCGGTGAGCAATACCCTCATGGCAGCTCGAGGGGCAGCGTCACGCCGGTGTGCGGCAGGCACTGCGTGCAGTTGCGTTCGTCGGCTACGCGGCCGATGGCCTGGCGCACCAGCTCCTTGAATCCCCCGATGTTCTTCTCGAATTCGGCGAACACCTCGACGGTCGTCACGCCCTCGCCGACCGAGACACCGGCGTCCAGGTCGGTGACCAAAGCTATTGTCGCATAACACATTTCGAGCTCACGCGCGAGCACCGCCTCCGGGTAGCCGGTCATGTTCACCAGCGAGAACCCCGCTGAGGCGAACCACTGGCTCTCCGCGCGCGTGGAAAACCGGGGCCCTTGGATCACCACCATGGTGCCGCCGTCGACCACGTTGGGCAGGCCGGCCACCGCGGCGCGCAGGGTGGGACAGTACGGGTCGGCGAAGTCGACGTGGATGCCGCCGGAATCGAAGTAGGTGTCGGGGCGGCCGCTGGTGCGATCCACCAGCTGGTCGGGCACCACCACCGCGCCCGGCCCGTTGTTGAGGTTCAGACTGCCGACGGCGCACGGGCCGAAAACCCGCCGCACCCCGAGCTTGCGCAGCGCCCACATGTTGGCCCGATACGGCACGGTGTGCGCCGAGAACTGGTGCGTGCTCCCGTGCCGGGGCAGGAACGCGACCTCGTGTCCCCCGACGGCGCCGATCGTCACCGGGGCGCTGGGCGGGCCGTACGGGGTGTCCACGTCGACGGCGCGGGTGTCGGTCTCGAAGAAGGTGTAAAAGCCGCTGCCGCCGATGACTCCGAGCATCAGCCCATTGTGGTGCATGGCCCCACGCCGATCGCGGGTGCGGGGGCGCGCCGGGCCCCTGGCAGGATGCGTGCGTGGCCAATTTCGGGCAGTGGATCTCTGGTGCGCGGCCGCGGACGCTGCCCAACGCGGTGGCGCCGGTGGTCGCGGGCACCGGCGCGGCGGCATGGCTGGGATCCGCGGTGTGGTGGAAGGCGCTGCTGGCGCTGGCCGTGGCGGTCGCGCTGACCGTCGGTGTCAACTACGCCAACGACTACTCCGACGGCATCCGCGGCACCGACGACGACCGGGCCGGCCCGGTGCGCCTGGTGGGCTCGCGGCTGGCCTCCCCCCGCTCGGTGCTGGCCGCCGCGGTGGCGAGCCTGGCGATCGGGGCGGCGGCCGGCCTGGCGCTCGCGCTCGTCAGCGCGCCGTGGCTGATCGCCGTCGGGGCGGTGTGCATCGCCGGGGCGTGGCTGTACACGGGCGGCTCGAAACCCTACGGCTACGCCGGTTTCGGTGAGGTGGCGGTGTTCGTGTTCTTCGGCCTGGTGGCCGTGCTCGGCGCCGAGTACACCCAGTCGCTGCGGGTGGACTGGGTGGGGGTGGCGCTCGCGGTGTCGATCGGCGCGCTGTCGTCGTCGGTGCTGGTGGCCAACAACCTGCGCGACATTCCCACTGACGCGCAGTCGGGCAAGATCACGCTGGCGGTGCGGCTGGGTGACGCCCGCACTCGCGCGCTGTACCAGGCGCTGCTGGCGACCGCCGGGGTATTGACCCTGGTGCTGATGGCGGCGACGCCGTGGTGCGCCGTGGGATTCGTTGCCACGCCGCTGGCGCTGCGTGCGGCGGGTCCGGTGCGGTCGGGACGCGGCGGCCGGGAGTTGATTCCCGTGCTGCGGGATACCGGCCTGGCCATGGTCGCCTGGGCGATCGCGGTGGCCGCGGCGCTGGCGCTGGCCGGCTGATCGAGCGTGCGCCCACGGCGTTGACTGTGCGCTGGCGGCGGCGTTTCACGGCGTGTCACCGCCGTAAATGCCCACTCGAGTGAAATAGCGCGGCCGGATCCGATAACAATGAGGGACCGGCGTCGGGACCGATGGCCGTTCACAGCGAGCACCGATCGGGGACAGCAATGAAGCAGATCGCCGCGACCAGTGGACCGAAGAACATCGGCATGCTCAGCGTCGGCGCGTACCGCCCCGAACGGGTGGTCACCAACGACGAGATCTGCGAGAACATCGAATCTTCCGACGAGTGGATTTACTCCCGCACCGGGATCAAGACCCGCCGGTTCGCCGCCCGCGACGAATCCGCCGCGTCGATGGCCACCGAGGCCGGGCGGCAAGCGATCGCGAACGCCGGGCTGACACCGTCGGACATCGACTGCGTGATCGTCGCGACCAGCACGCATTTTCTGCAGACCCCAGCCTGCGCCCCGGCCGTCGCCGCGGCGCTGGGCGCCACGGGTGTGCCCGCGTTCGACGTCTCGGCGGGGTGCGCCGGCTTCGGCTACGCGCTCGGCGTCGCGGCCGACATGATCCGCGGCGGGACCGCCGCCAAGGTGCTCGTCCTCGGCTCGGAGAAGCTGTCCCCCACCGTGGACATGCAAGACCGCACCAACTGCTTCATCTTCGCCGACGGCGCGGCCGGAGTGGTGGTCGGAGAGACACCCGATCAGGGCATCGGGCCGACCGTCTGGGGCAGTGACGGCGAGCAGGCCCTGGCGATACGCCAGGACATTGACTGGATCGACTACATGGACAGCCCGACGGGCCCGCGCCCCTTCCTGCGGCTCGAGGGCAGCGCGGTGTTCCGGTGGGCGGCATTCGAGATGGGCAAGGTCGGCCGGCAGGCGATGGATGCGGCGGGCGTGCGGCCCGACGAGATCGACGTGTTCGTGCCGCACCAGGCCAACAGCCGCATCAACGAGGTCCTGGCCAAGGGCCTCGAGTTGCGGCCGGACGCCATCGTCGCCAACGACATCGAGCACACCGGCAACACGTCGGCGGCTTCCATCCCCCTCGCGATGGCCGAACTGCTGGCAACCGGGGCGGCCAAGCCGGGCGACCTCGCGCTGCTGATCGGTTACGGCGCGGGCCTCAGTTACGCCGCGCAGGTCGTCCGGATGCCCAACTTCTGACCCGTCTCACGCGTCGTCGGTCGGCGCCTCACCCTGCAACCGCGCCCGCAATTGCTCGCGCTCCTGGCGCCGGCGCTCGCCGGCGATCGCCAGCGACGCGGTAGCGCGCCGGCGCAGCGGGCCGAACAGCCAAATGCCCAGCGGCATGGCGATGATGAGAGCGAACAACGCGGCGACCGCGATCGGAAACTGGGTGACACCCATCAGGCGCGCCACCCCGTAGATCGCCGCGGCAAGCGCCACCGCCAGCAGCAGCCGCGCCCCCGCGTAGAGCAGAACGTCGACGACCGCCCGACGGCCGGCGCGTTGCGGCCCGCCCTCGTCCACGCGGTCGCCGGCGCTGTTGTCGCTCGCTCCTTCTGACACAGGGGAGAGCCTACGACGCGGGTATATTCGTCAACGGAGGTGTTGAGTGCTCTACCTGCTGCTCGTCCTGATGTTGGGGACGCTGATCTACGTTGGCTGGCGGACGGCTCGGTCACAAACCAATCGGGCGAAGACGCGCGTTATCGGGCCCGACGACGATCCGGACTTCTTACGGCGGTTAGGGCACGGGGACAACAACCCCCGGTAAGGCTGGCTCTACGCGACTCCGGGATTGCGCTGGTCGCCCGGGAACCCGTCGGCGACAATGGCCGCCAGCTCGGTAAGCGCCTCGCGGGTCGACCGCTTGAGCCGGTCCAACTCGATTTCGGCGCCCTCCTCGAGGTGCGGGTCGAACGGCACGATCTGGACCGCGCGGCACCGGCGGGAGAAGTGGTCGACCACCTTGTTCATGTCGACCTTGCCCGTTCGCGACCGCACCCCGTTGATGACCGCGACCGAGTTGCGGACCATCTCCTCGTGGCCGTGCGCGTCCAACCAGTCCAGCGTCGCCGACGCGCTGCGGGCCCCGTCGATGGATCCCGAGCTGACCACCACGAGAACGTCGGCCTTCTCCAGTACCGAGGACATCACCGAATGCAGCAGTCCCGGGCCGCAGTCGGTGAGCACCAAGCCGTAGAACCGCTCCAGGACGTCGAGGACCCGGGTGTAGTCGTCGGCGCCGAACGCCTCCGAGATGGCCGGGTCGGTCTCCGACGCCAGCACCTCCAGCCCGCTCGGGCCTTTCGAGGTGTAGCGGCGGACATCGCTGTAGCGCTCGATGCTGCCGGCGTCGTGCAGCAGCTGGCGCACCGTCGCCGCCGTCTCCAGCGGGATCTTCTGGCTCAGGGTGCCGCGGTCCGGGTTGGCGTCGACCGCCACCACCCGGTCACCGCGGATGGAGGCGAACGTCGCACCCATGGTCGCGGCGATGGTCGTCTTGCCGACGCCGCCCTTGAGCGACACGAGCGCGATCCGGTAGCACCCGCGCAACGGCCGGTTCACCTGCGCCACCAGGTTGTTGTACCGGGCGGCCCGGGGGCCCTCCCCGAGGTTGACCAGGTGGCCGGACAGTTCGTAGAGCAGCCTGCGCCAGCCCTCGGAGGGCGGTGGCTTCACCGGCCGCAGCAGCATGCCGGTGGACAGCTCCGGGTACGGCGTGTGCGGCAGCGATTCCGGGCGCGCCGGGGCTTGCGGGGGCGGCGTCGCGACCGGGCCGGTGTAGTAGGCGCCGTACGCGGTCGGGTCGACCCGCGGGATGCCGGTCACCGGGGTGGCGTCCCACGGCGGCATCCCCGCGGGCCTGGGCGTGGTGGGCGGCGCCGCCTCGCGCCGCTCGGGTCCGGGGACCCGCCGCTCGGTGCGGAATCCGGCGAAGGCGCGAGTCGGCGCTTCGCCGCCGTCGGCAAGCGAGTCGTCAGTGTTTTCCGGCGATGGCAAGGCGGACAACTCCTGCGGAGGCAATTGCGTCGTCGGTTGATCGGGCGTCCCGACGCCCGTTGGATGGTCGGACACGTGCACTCCCCCTTGTTGTGTTACTCGGGTCGGTCGCTGCGGTCACCCCACGCCCGCATACGAATGCAGGCCCACGGTCACCAGGTTAACGAAGAACAGATTGAAGACCATGGCCACGAACCCGGCGACGTTGATCCAGGCCGCCTTCCTGTCTCGCCAGCCCGCGGTCGACCTGGCATGCAGGTACGAGGCGTAAATCACCCACGCGACGAAGGACACCGTCTCCTTGGGGTCCCAGCCCCAGTACCGGCCCCAGGCCTCCTCCGCCCAGATCGCCCCGAAGATGACCCCGAAGCCGAACACCGGGAAGGCGAAGATCGTGGTCCGGTAGGCGACGCGGTCCAGGGTCTGCGCGTCGGGAAACCGCTGGACGATCCGGGCGAGGGCGCCCTCGGCCCCGGGTTCGCCCAGCCGAGACGTACGCAACAGGAACAGGATGCTGGCGATGCCGGCGACCATGAACACCCCGGAGCCCAGACTGACCACCGACACGTGGATGGGCAGCCAATAGGACTGCAGCGCGGGCATCACCGGCGCGGCGTTGGTGTAGAGCCAGCGGCCGGACACCGTGAGCAGGATCAGCACCGGAACCAGCAGGAAAACCCACAGCGGGCGGTACTGCGGGCGGCGCAGGACCAAGGCCCCGGCGAGCAGGCCGCACATGCAGGTCAGGTTGATGAACTCGTACATGTTGCCCCACGGCGGCCGCAGGGTGGCCAGGCCGCGCAGCACGATGCAGGCCAGCAGCAGGCCGATGCCGAGGTAGGCGACGGCCAGCCCGGCCCGCCCCACCCGTTCGTCCAACGGCCGGCCGGGGGCCTCCTCCACGATGCCTGGGGTGAAGCTGTCGGAGGAAACCGCACCGGCCAAGACCCGCTCGCGCCTGTCGACGCGGCGGCCGCCGGCATAGGCCAGCTCGAAGGCCAACAGCAACAACGCGATGACGAGCGCCACCACGGCCGAGGTGAAAGCCCAGTCGGAGTAACGCGCCAAGCCGATGTTGACGTGCACCGTGTTCATTTGACGTCCACCTGAGAACTCCTTTTGGACGCGGGGGGCTTCGGTGAGTGCGCCACGCCGGGCTCACCCAGGCCGTTGAGCACCCGCTCGGTCAACCGCTCGAACTCGTCGCCCCACCCGGAGTTGTCGGTGCGCGCCAGCCCGCCCAGTTCGACGTTCACCGTACCGGCCCCCGGGGTGAGCCTGACCCACACCCGGCGCCGGCGCACCAGCAGCGATACCACCAGGCCCGCCATCATCGTGATGGCGAAGACCAGCACCCAGGCCTGCCCGGGGTCGTGGGATACCTGCAGGTTGACGAACGGCACGGCGCCGTCGAAGCGGACGACGGTGCCGGCCGCCGGGCCCTGATCGATCCGCACCTCCTGCCCGGCGCGCAGGTTGACCCGCTTTTCCCTGGTCAGCCGGCCCTGCTGGATCAGCCGCGGATCGAGTGTGAACAGTGATTGCGGTCGCCCGGTGTCCAGCCCGGTGTCGCCGCGGTAGATGTCGACGGCTACCGCGGGGGCGTTCAGGGCCGGGAAGCGCGACGACAAGAGCGTGCCGTCGAGCTGCTCGGTCGGCGCCAGCAGGCCCTGGATCGCGATTTCGTGCTGTCGGCGATCGGCGGAGTTGGGATAGCTGCCCGCGGGCGGGTCGATGCGCGCCACGCCCGACGAGAGAAGGGTCTGCGGATTGTCGGGTCGCCATTGCACGGTCGACGAGCGCGTCTGACCGTCCGGGAAGGTCACGGTGAAGGAGGGCGCGTAGCCGTGGCCCTGCAGGTACACCCGGTCGCCGCCGACCCGCAGCGGGTGGTTGACCTCCAAGAGGTAGTGCCGCCAGCTGTTGGCCGCCAGATCGTGCCCGGCCTGGTAGTCGATGTCGGCGGCGAACGAGGTGGCCTGCCCGGACGGCAGGTAGTGCGCCTGGAAGTCGTTGACGCGTATGCAGATCGGGTTGAGCGACGTGCCGTCGACGGTGTTGCCGGCGCGGAACGAATCGAATGCGGCCGGCGAGGCCGAGCAGAACCCCGGGCCGGAGTCGGCGATCACGATGACGTTGCCCTCGTAGCCGAACAGCTTGCCGACGGCCACCGCGACCAGCAGGCCCAGCAACGAGAAGTGGAAGGCGATGTTGCCGAACTCGCGCAGATAGCCCTTCTCGGCGGACACCTCGACGGCTTCGCCTTCGTGCCGGATGGCCGTGCGCCAGCCGCGCAGCCGGCCGGTGATCTCGTTCGCCAAGGCGTTCAGTTCGTCGGCGCCGGCTTCGATCTCGGCGCTGGCGTGCTTGGGCAGCCGGGCCAGGTTGCGCGGGGCGGCCACCGGGGTGGCGCGCAGGCTGCGGGCGTGCTCGATCATCCGCGGGGTCAGGCAGCCGACTAGCGAGACGAACAGCAGGACGTAGATGGCCGTGAACCAGAAGCTGGAGAACACGTTGAAGGCCTGCAGCCGATCGAGCCATGGCCCGATGACCCGGTGGGCCTTCAGGTAGTCGTCGACCTTGCCGGCGTTGAGGCTGCGCTGCGGCAGCAGCGCCCCGGGGATCGCTCCCAGCGCGAGCAGGAACAGCAACACCAGCGCGGTGCCCATCGACGTCAGCGCGCGCCAGGTGTTGCGGGCCCAAGCGAGAACTTGCCTCAAATCGGCAGCCTCACGTCGGACACGAAGGCGTCGCGCAGCCAGGAGACGAAGTCGTTCCACGCCCCGCTGACCAGCAGCGCACCGACCGCGATGAGCAGCGCGCCCCCGAGGATCTGGATGGCCCGGGTGTGGCGGCGCAGCCAGCCCAGCGCCCCCACCGCGCCCGCCGAGCCGAAGGCCAGCAGCACGAACGGGATGCCCAGCCCCAGGCAGTACGCGATCACCAGCGTGATCCCGCGGGCCACGCTCGCGCCGTCCGTGGCCGAGGCCACGGTGATCACGCCGGCCAGCGTCGGCCCCAGGCACGGCGTCCAGCCCAGCGCGAATACCGCGCCCAGCAGCGGCGCCCCGGCGACCGTCGTCAGCTGCCGCGGGCTGAACCGCGCCTGGCGTTGCAGGGCCGGGATGAGGCCGACGAACACCAGCCCCATCACGATCGTCAGGACGCCGCCGACCCGCTGCAGCAGCAGCTGGTTGGTGATCAGTGCGGTCGTCATGCCGAGGACGGCAACGGTGCCCAGCACGAACACCGTGGTGAACCCGGCAACGAACAGCGCCGCCGAGCCCGCGACCCGCCAGCGCGCCGACGGTGGGGCCTTGATGGCGCCGGGCGGCGGTTGCTCGTCCACGCCGACAACGGCGGCCAGGTAGGACAGGTAGCCGGGTACCAGCGGCACCACGCAGGGCGAGGCGAACGACACCAGCCCCGCCAGCAGGCACGCCCCGAGGGCCACCAGGAGCGGTCCGGCGGCGGCGATCTGGGTGAACCCGCTCACTCCTGGGCCAACTTCTGCACCACGGGCTGCAGGTCGGCCACCAGCAGTTCGCGCAGGAACACCGCCGCGACCCGGTGCTGCCGGTCCAGGACGAGCGTGGACGGGATCACGGTGGTCGGGTACTTGCCGCCGAACGCGATCAGCGTGCGCATCGCCGGGTCGTAGATGGAGGGGAACGTCACGTGGCGGTCGTTGACGAAGTCCAGCGCCGCCTGCCGGTTGCTGTCGCGCACGTCGATGCCGAGAAAGGACACCCCCTTGTCGCGGGTGGCGTCGTACACCTGCTGCAGTTGGCTGACCTCGGCCCGGCATGGGCCGCACCACTGCCCCCAGATGTTGATGACGACGACGCGGCCGCCGAAGATCGGATCGTCCAGCGACAGCGGATGAGCGGGGTCCGCCAGGTCCGGCCCGGACAGGGGACCGGGGTGGCCGCGGCTGGTCGGCGGGTTGTAGTAGATGTCGGTCTTCCCGCCGGGCGAAACGAATTCGAACGTGCCGCCCTGGGCCACCGCGTCGCGACCGGAAGAACAGCCGGCGACCAGGGTCGTCAGTACGACCCCGGCCGTCGCCAGTCGCCGCATGATCAACCGCCCGCCGGTTCCTGATACTCGACGTCGACCAGCCGGTCGCCCTCGTACACCAGGGTGGTGATCGAGCACAGCCCGCACTCGCGGCGCCGCGGGTCGTGCCACAGGCGCTGGCCGGTCACGTGCAGCCGCAGCGTCCACACCGGGAGCTGATGGCTGACGCACACGACCTCGCTGCCGGCCGCGCGGGCGCGGGCCTTGTCCACCGCGGTCGTCATCCGCGCCGCGATCTCGGCGTACGGCTCGCCCCACGACGGGGTGAACGGATTGCGCAGGTGCCACCAGACCCGCGGGTCGCGCCAGGCGCCGTCCCCGGGGCCGACGCGTCGGCCCTCGAAGAAGTTCGCCGATTCGATTAGGTCGTGGTCGGTGTCCACGGCCACGTCGTGCTTCGCGGCGATGGGCGCGGCGGTTTCCTGGGCCCGCTGCAGTGGGGATGCGACCACCGCGACGATGTCGCGGCCGGACAGCGCATCGGCGACCGCGGCCGCCTGCTCGCGGCCCCGGTCGGACAGGTGGAACCCGGGCAGCCGGCCGTAGAGGACGCCGCTGGGGTTGTGCACCTCGCCGTGGCGCACGACGTGGACGCGGGTTTGCTCGGCCATCAGGGCTTGTCCTCCTGGGCGGCGGCGCGGGCCGCGTTGGGCAGGGCGTCGGCGATCCGGTCGAACGCCGCGTCGTCCAGCGCCGCAGAGACGAACCATGCCTCGAAAGCACTGCAGGGCGGGTAGACGCCCGCGTTCAGCAGGGCGTGAAAGAACGGCGGGTAGCGCCACGTCTGGCTGGCCCGCGCGGACGCGAAGTCGGTCACCGGCGCGTCGCCGAAGAACACGCTGAGCATGTTGCCTGCCCGCGAAAGTTGGTGCGGCACAGCGGCGTTGGTCAACGCCTGGGAGAGCAGGCCGGCCAGCCGGTCGGCGTTGGCGTCCAGTGCGGCGTAGACCGCGGCGTCGGCGGCGCGCAGGGTCGCCAAGCCGGCGGCCACCGCCACCGGGTTGCCCGACAGCGTGCCGGCCTGATACACCGGCCCCAGCGGCGCCAGCCGCTCCATCACCTCGGCGCGTCCGCCGAAAGCGGCCGCGGGCAGTCCGCCGCTCATCACCTTGCCGAAGGTGAACAGGTCGGCGGGGACGGGATCGATTCCGTACCAACCACTTCGGCTGACCCGGAACCCGGTCATCACCTCGTCCACGATCAGCAGCGCGCCATGCTCGGCGGTGATCGCGCGCAGCCCCGCGTTGTAGCCGGCCACGGGCGGGACGACGCCCATGTTGCCTGGGCTGGCTTCGGTGATCACCGCGGCGATCTGGTCGCCGAATTCGGCGAACGCCCTGCGCGCGGCGTCGATGTCGTTGTACGGCAACACAATCGTGTCGGCCGCCGCCGCGCCGGTGACCCCGGGCGAGGACGGCAGACCCAGCGTCGCCACCCCGGAGCCCGCGTCGGCGAGCAGCGCGTCGGCGTGGCCGTGATAGCAGCCGGAGAACTTGACGATCTTGGGCCTGCCGGTGAACCCGCGGGCCAGCCGGATCGCGCTCATCGTCGCCTCGGTGCCGGAGTTGACCAGCCGTATCCGTTCGACCGGCGCCACCCGCTCGATGATCTCGGCGGCCAGGCGGCTCTCCGCCGGAGTGGGCGCGCCGAACGACAGTCCGGAAGCCGCGGCCGTGGTGACGGCTTCGACGACGGCGGGGTGCGCGTGTCCGAGGATCATCGGGCCCCAGGAGCAGACCAGGTCGACGTAGCGATTGCCGTCCGCGTCGGTGAGCCAGCACCCGCGGGCCTCGGTGATGAAGCGCGGGGTCCCGCCGACCGCGGTGAACGCGCGCACCGGGGAGTTCACGCCGCCGGGGATGACGGCGCAGGCCTCCTCGAACAACCGGGCCGACGCCGCCGTCGTCGCGGCATGCGCGGTCGCCTGGTCACTGCTTCCCATGACAACCAGTGTCCCAGCCCCCGCGGCCGGTTCAACTACAGGGTGTAGCAGGAAGGGTCAGGCATCGCCTTGCCGCTTCGTTACCTGGCGAGTCGCCCATGTTAAGACGCTAGACCCGATCGCAGCCAAAAGTTGGGTTGATACCCGGCGGCGCAGGCGAGTTGGATAGCGGTATGCAGATGCCGCAGGGGCTCGCCCGGTTCAACCGCCGCGTCACCAATCCAGTTCAGCGGCTATGGGCCGGCCGGCTGCCGCCGTTCGCCATCGTCGAACACGTCGGCCGCCGCTCGGGCAAGCCGTACCGCACCCCGGTGAACGTGTTCAGCACAGCTGTCGACGGCAAGCCCGGGGTGGCGATCCTGTTGACCTACGGCCCGGACCGGGACTGGCTGAAGAACTTGATCGCCGCGGGAGGCGGGCGCATGCACCGCAACGGCAAGAGCTTCGGCATCGCCGAGCCGCGAGTGGTCACCAACGACGAGGCGGCCCGGTACGTGACACGGGGCCGCGCGGTGTTCGCCCGGCTGCCGTTCGAGCAGGCGGTATTGCTCACCAGGACCGAGTAAGGCGGGCGCCCGCACGCCCGGGAGGTCGTCAAGCCCCAGGGGTCGTCCGGCGGGCCCGCGCGCGCCGTTTGCCCTCGTGCATAGCGGCCAGCCGGGCGACCGGAATCGCGCGGCCCTGCTCGATCAGATCGTCCGGCAGACGCTGCGGATCAGGCATGTGCTCGGACCACGGATCGCGCCCGGCAAGGGCAGCGATCGCCGTGTGGATGGTGAAGTCGCCGGGACGTACGGAATCGAGATCCGACCAGGCGAGCGGAAAGGACACCGGCATGCCCGGCCGCAGGCGCGGGCTGTAGGCGGCGGCGACGGTCGCCCCGCCGGCCCGGGTGGAGTCGACGAACACCTTGCCGGCGCGGTCGGCCACGATGAAAGCCGTTGTCGCCCTTTGCGGGTCGAGCGCTTCGACGCGGGCGGCGAGCGCCCGGGTAGCCGCCGCAACGTCGTCCACCGCGGCCGTGCCGTCGACCGGCACGAAGACGTGAATGCCCTTGGCGCCGCTGGTCTTCACCGCGCCCGCCAAACGGCTGTCGGCCAACGCCTGCCGGACCAGGTAGGCGACGGCGACCACGGCGGGGAAGTCGCCGTCGGCCGGCGGGTCGAGGTCGAGCACCAAATGGGTGGGCCGACGCAGGTCATCGACCAGTCCGAGCGACGGGTGGTATTCGAGGGCGCGCTGATTGGCCAGCCAAAGCAGCGTCCGCCGGTCGTCGCAGACGACATAGTGCACTTGGCGTTTCGATGCGTCGGCCCATACCGGGACGGTCCGCACCCAGGCCGGTGCGTACTTCGGCACGTTCTTCTGCATGAACGCGGCCTGGCCCCGCAGCAGGCGCAGCACCGTGAGCGCGCGACCGGCCAGGACGGGCAACATTCGGTCGGCGACCGCATCCAGGTAGTCGATCAGCTCACGCTTGGTGGCTCCGGCGTCCGGGCTCAGCGGCTGGTCCAGGTTGGTCAGATCAACGCCGGCGCGCCGCTCCTCGGCTGTCATGGCACACCGACCGGCGGTCCACACCAGCCCCGGATTGCACTGCGGCGTGCGCTCGACGTGTTCATCCGAACGCCAGCTGGCGCAGCACGCGCAGAAAGACGGTTCGGTCGCTGGTGGACAGCTGCCCGAGCCAGCGCTCCTCGCCGGCTTGGATGTCGCGCTGCGCGGCACTCTTGATCGACCGTCCGGCGCTGGTGATCGCCAGCAGGCGCGCGCGACGGTCATCGGGATCGGGTGAGCGTTCGATGTAGCCGCGCTCCTGCAGTTCATCGAGCGTGGGAATGATGCGCGTCTTGTCGGCGCCGATCGCCTCGGCGAGGGCCGCCTGCGTGCGGATCGGCGAGCCATCAAGGGCGCTGAGAATGACGTAACCCCACATCGACAGGCCGTGCGCCGCCAGCACCGGCCGCTCGGCGGCCACGGCTTGCCGGGTCAGCCGCACGAGCATTGCCGCAAGATCTGGACGCGTCGACTTTCGTGCCATGTCGTGATGATAGACATCGGCATTTTATATGCATTGTCATATCATCTATGTACGCTTATTATTTTGTCAGGCGGTACGGGCTTGCCGCGCTGCCATTTGACATAGGAGCTGTCCATGACCACAACGCAACGCGGCGACGTCTTGGCCAGTGGTGACGACGGCCGGCCATCCTCGGGTGAGGCGAAAGCGGCGGGCCAACCGCCGATCACACCCGGCGCCGGGCTCATCAGCACCGACTGGCTGCCGGGCCCGTCCGACTCGACCCGGTTCCCGGTTGTAGTGAGTTTCACCGACTTTCATAGCGAATCCGAACAGGATTGGCAGCAGGTCGCCGAACTGGGTTTGAGGCTGGCGCAAAGCTGGCCGATCATGCACGGAGCGGTCGGACTGTGGCTCTGGGGCAAGCCTGCGGAGTGCCGCGGCGGATCGCTATCCGTCTGGGACAGCAGAAGCGATTTACGCCGTTTCATCCGCTGGCCGGTGCACGCCGAAATCGTGAAGAACTGGCGGGGACGGGTGCGGGTGGAATCGGTGACTTGGACTGACGAGCGATTCGTCCCGACGGTGACATGGGGTCGCGCCGAGGAACACATGCGGATGCCCCGCCACATGTCAGCCGGTCGGCAAAGCGGTGACGATTAACCGCCCGAGGCACTGGGTTGCTACTCCCCCGCGGGGATCGCACTGCGGCTACCCATTCGGCCGCGGGCGCGGGCGGCGAAGTACACCCCGATCACCACCGCCCACGACAACAGGCTGAGCCAGAGCTGGCTGCGCGCCGAGCGATCGAAGGCCATCTGCACCAGCACGGCGGTGATTCCGGCCAGGGTGAGGATGGACAATACCGGGAAGAACCACATCTTCACCCGCAACTTTTCGGCGGGGGTGCGGCGGCGCAAGGTGATCTGCGAAAGCGCGATGAGCCAGTAGACGAACAAGATGATGGCGCCCGAGGAGTTGAGCAGGAACAGGAACACGGTGTTGGGCGCGACGCGCGCCATGATGACGCAGCCGAACCCGACCGCCGACGAGCACAAAATCGCGACGTGCGGAACGCCACGCCCGCTCAACCTGACCAACCGCGTCGGGGCCTCGCCCCGCTCGGCGAGCACGAACAGCATGCGCGACGCGGTATACAGTCCGGAGTTCAGGCAGGACAGCACCGCGGTGAGCACCACGGCGTTCATCACCTGGTCCGCGCCGCGCAGCCCCAGGTGGTTCAGCGCGGCCACGTACGGCGACGCGCCGAGTTCCACGGAGTCCCAAGGCAATATCGCCACCAACAAGAACACCGACCCCACAAAGAAGACGCCGATCCGCGCCACCACCGATCTGGTGGCCTTCTGGACCGCCAGTTCCGGGTCCCGGCTTTCCGCCGCGGCCACGGTGACGATTTCGGCGCCGACCATGGAGAAGATCACCACCACGATGGCGGCGAAGACGGCCCCGACGCCCTTCGGGAAGAAGCCGCCGTGCGCGGTGAGGTTGGCCAGTCCGCCGTGATGGCCCGGCACGAGGTCCAGCACGAAGGCCGTGCCCACACCGAGGAAGATCACGATGGTCGCGACTTTGATTCCGGCGAACCAGAATTCGAACTCACCGAAAGACGAGACGGAGAACAGGTTGGTCGCCGTCATCAAGACCATCAGGCACAGCGACAGCAGCCACAGCGGCGCGTGGAACCAGTAGTTGAGGACTTTCCCGCCGGCGACGGCCTCGAAGCCGACCACGATCACCCAGAAGTACCAGTACAGCCAGGCGACCGAGAATCCCGCCCAGCGGCCCAGCGCCTTAGCCGCGTAATCGGCGAACGAACCGGTCGACGGGTTCGCGGCCGCCATCTCGCCCAGCATGCGCATCACCAGGACGATCAGCAAGCCGCACAGCGCGTACGTCACAAACGCCGCGGGGCCGGTGTCTTTGATCACCACACCCGAGCCGACGAACAAGCCGGCACCGATGACGCCGCCGAGGGCGATCATGCTGAGCTGGCGCTGCGACAGCCCCTGGCGCAGTTGCGGAGTGCGTGCCATGCCGGTCGGATGCAGCGGTGCTCAGTCGAGGCGGGTGGCCACCACCGACCACACCGGAAGGTGGACCCGGTGGTCTTCCAGCAGGGGGTCGATGACGCCCAGCCGGTGTACCAGCGGCCGCATCCGCTGCAGAATCTCGCCCTGCTGTTCGGACGCGAGCGTCTTCATGGCGTCGAACGTCTCCTTGAGGAAGCGGGCCTCATACGTCGTGCTGCCCAGGTAGTCGATGCGCCATCCGTTGGCACCGAACACCCGCTCGAAGTTGTCGGCGGGTATGGCCGTCCACTGCAGGCCGTTGACGTTGTGGGGGCTGAATTCGAACATGTACAGCCGCGCCCCGGGCCTGGTGGCGCGGTGCAGCGCCTGCGCGTACCGCGTCTGGGTGACCCCGTCGTTGAGGAACACGTGATAGAAAGCGCTGTCCACCACCGTGTCGAATCGACCCTCGAAGCCTTCGAGCCTGGTGGCGTCGGCCACTTGGAAATCGACCTCGACGCCGGCCCGATCGGCGTTGCGCTTGGCTTGCTCGATGGCCGAGGGTGAATCATCGATTCCGGTCGCCGAATATCCATGCGCGGCAAAGTGAATGGCGTGATGGCCGGGGCCCGTGCCGGGATCGAGCACCTCGCCGCGTATCCCGCCGTAGGCCACCAGCTGCTGGACCGCCGGCTGCGGGCCGCCGATGTCCCAGGGGATCCGCCCGCCGGCATGTTCTGCCTCGTCGTACAGCGGCTCGAAACCGGCGACGTTCCCGTCAGTCATTGCCTTCTCGCTTCCTCGCGACTCCCGACGGGAACGACACTAGTGCGAAGTTAGCTCAAAGATATAGGTCTTGCTCGCGGATCAATGCCGTGGCGAGCACGCTGATGACGGCCGTCGCCACCAGGTACCCGCACGCCAGCCATGGCGCGCCGCCGAGGGCCGCGATGAGCGCGGTCACGATCATCGGGGTAACGCCGGAGGCGTAGATGCCCGAGAACTGATACACGAACGACAGACCAGTGTAGCGCGTGCTGGTGGGATACAGCGACGAGTACAGCGTGCCCTGCGCCCCGTAGAACAGCGCGTGCACAACGCCGAACACGACGACCAGCGCCACCGCGAACCAGACCAGGTTCCTGGTGCCGAACAGGGCGAAGGCGGGGAACGCCGCGACGCCGTAGCATGCCACGCCGGCCAGGTACACCCGGCGGGCGCCGAACCGGTCGGTCAGCGCCCCCGACACGGGCAGCAGCGCCGCCATCAACAGGGCGGCGATGGTCACCACCACCAGCACCGACACCCGGTTGAAGCCCAGCGCCCCGGTGGCGTAGCTGATCGCGAAGACGCCCCAGGTGTTGAACGCCGAGCCTTCGGCCCAGCGAGACAGCAAGCCCAACACCGTGTTTCGCCTCGACCGGGGTTCACGGACGATCTCGCGGATGGGCACCGTGGCCGTGGCCTCGAGCTCACGCAGCTCGCGGAAAGCCGGTGTCTCCTCGACCCGCAACCGCACCACGACGCCGACCACCACCAGCACCAGGCTGAGCAGAAAACCGATACGCCAGCCGTAGGCGAGGAAGCGGGCCGGACCCAAGGCGATTTGCAGGAACGCGAAAATCCCTGTGCCCAAGGCTAATCCGAGCGCCAGCCCGATCTGCGGGATAGCCCCGAAGCGGCCGCGCCGGCCCTCGGGGCTGTGCTCCACTGCGAGCAACACGGCACCGGCCCACTCGCCGCCGAGGGCGAATCCCTGCAGGATCCGCAGCGCCAACAGCAACAGCGGCGCCCACACCCCGATCTGCGCGGCGGTGGGCAACACCCCGATCAACGCCGTGGCGACGCCCATGATCAGCATGGTCAGCGCGAGGCTGCGCTTGCGGCCGATCCGGTCGCCGATGTGGCCGAAGACCAGCCCGCCGACCGGCCGCATGACGAACCCGACGGCGAACGTCGCGAACGCGAGCAGCGTGCCGACAAGTGAGCTCTCGCTGGGAAAGAAGACCTTGTTGAACACCAGGCCCGCCGCGGTCGCGTAGAGGAAGAAGTCGTACCACTCCACGGTGGTGCCCAACAGGCTCGCCGCGACGACGATGCGCAGCCGCCCGCGTTGCTGCGCGGCGGACTCTTCGACCGCGCGGGCGCTCGGGTCGAGGCCTGCGCCGGTCGCCGGCGCGGGCAACGTGGCCGCCATGGTCTCAGTGGGCCGAGGCGGCCGCGAACGGCGTCGCCGATACCGGGCGCGACCGGCCGTTGGGCCGGCCGGGATGACGCCACAACCCCGTTCGCTCCAGCAGCGGCAGGACGCCCTCGCCGAACCAGTAGGCCTCTTCCAGGTGCGGATATCCCGACAGGATGAAGTGGGTGATGCCGATCTTGGCGTACTCGGTCAGCCGTTCGGCGACCTCGGCGTGCGACCCGACCAACGCGGTGCCCGCTCCCCCGCGGACCAGCCCCACGCCGGCCCACAGGTTGGGCCCCACCAGCAACCGGCTGCTGCTTCCGCCATGCAGGTCCAGCATGCGCCGCTGGCCCTCCGATTCGCTGCGGGCCAGGCTGGCCTGCACCCGCTCGACGTCGGCCGGGTCGACAGCGGCCAGCAGCCGGTCGGCCTCGGCCCATGCCTGCTCGGACGTGTCGCGGCTGATCACATGAATCCGCAAGCCGTACTGCAGGATTCGGCCGGCGTCCACGGCCAGCCCACGGATCCAGTCGATCTTCTGCGCGACCGCCGTGGCCGGCTCACCCCAGGTGAGGTAGACGTCGCTGTGCTTGGCCGCGACCGGACCGGCCGCCGCCGACGATCCGCCGAAGAACACCGCCGGCACCGGATCGGGTGGATTGTTCAGCTGCGCGCCCTCGACGCGAATGTGCTCTCCCGCAAAGGTGACCGGCTCCGATGCGGTCCACAGTTGGCGGACCACGTGCAAGAACTCGGCGGTGCGCGCATAACGCGCCTCCTTGTCGAGAAAGTCTCCGTAGGCCCGCTGCTCGTGCGGTTCGCCACCGGTGACGACGTTGAGCAGCAGCCGCCCGCCGGAATGCCGCTGGAAGGTCCCGGCCATCTGGGCGGCCAGGGTGGGGCTCAGCAACCCGGGCCGGAAGGCGACCAGAAACTTCAGCGTCTCGGTGGCCTCGACCAGCATCGCCGTCGTCAACCAGGCATCCTCACACCACAATCCGGTGGGGGTGAGCACCGCCTCGAAGCCATTGTCCTCGGCAGCCGCACAAATCTGGTGCAGGTACTTCAGCGTGGCGGGCCGGTCCCCGGACATCGGCGTCCCGTGTCCGCCCGCCACCAGGTTCCGGGAATCACCGTAGGTCGGCAGAAACCAATGAAACGCCAGACTCATCCTCAATCCTCTTTCAATCCACGACGCCAGGCACGAAAGCTCCATCCTGCGAAACTTGCGGCCGGTACGGGAGGGTTGAAACCGTCCAGATTGCATCCCCGTCCGGCGGCGCTGCCGCGCGGCGAGAGGCGTCCTCCGGGGGAGTCGACCTCCCCGCCCCATACCCGTCTTTTCTCTTCTGGCACAAGGGAATAGCAGTGCGCGGAGACACCGGCGGGCGTCGCGATGGTGGCCGTAGCATGGTGCCGCAACTCGGCCGCCAGACCCATACCTGCGGTGCCCCACAGGTAACCGGTTCATGACCGATCGGTCACGCGAGATCACACAAATGTTCCATTTCGGCGTGGCTCAGGCGGGAATGCCCGGTCAGCGCGGCATTATTGCGATCATGCCTGACCTGACACGCCGGGCGGTGCTGAGAATGGGAGCCGGCACCGGCCTGGGAGCCGCTGGCGTGTTCGCCTTAAGCGCCCTACTCGATCCGGTCAGGTCGCTAGCCGCGACGTTGCCGCAGGCTCCCGCCCCGTTCGAGCCGTCGGCAGCGAGCAGCAACCTCCCCACCAGGCTCACGGGTTCGTTCGTCTCCGCCGCCCGCGGGGGCGTGAAGACGAATTACGTGATCGCGTTGCCGCCGGGGCAAACCGGGATGCTGCGACCCGTGATCGCCCTGCACGGCAAGGACGGCGACGCGAACATGATGCTCGACTGCGGCGTCGAGCGGGGCCTGGCCCAGCTGGTCAAGGAGGGCAAGCCGCCGTTCGCGGTGGTGGGCGTCGACGGGGGCAGCGACTCCTACTGGCACAAACGGGCCGACGGCACCGACTCGGGCGCCATGGTGCTCGACGAGCTGCTGCCGATGCTGTCCTCGATGGGATTCGACACCTCTCGGGTTGGCTTGATGGGCTGGTCGATGGGGGGCTACGGGGCGCTACACCTGGGCGCCAAGCTGGGGCCCGCGCGGACCGCGGGCATCTGCGCGATCAGTCCGGCGCTGTACCCCTCGTTCGCCGACTGCGCTCCCAAGGCGTTCGACAGCGAGGACGACTTTACCCAGAACAGCGTGCTGGGTGTGCCGGCGTTGTCGCAGATCCCGCTGCGCGTGGATTGCGGCACCTTCGACCGCTTCTATTCGGCCACGCGGCAATTCGTGAGCCAGCTGAAGACGCCGCCAGCCGGCAGCTTCTCGCTGGGCGGCCACGACATCGTCTATTGGCGGGCACAGTTGCCCGGCGAGCTTGCCTGGATGGCGTCCTAGCGGAACCCCATGAGCGTCCGGCCGAGCGAACTCCCCACCCGCCAAACCGAGCGGGCGGTGAAGCGGACCGGATTTCGCCCCGACATCGAGGGCTTGCGGGCGGTCGCGGTCATCGCGGTCGCGCAGGTGCTGGCGCGCTGGCGGACCGCGCCCTGGCGGGTGGGTGAACGGCAATGAACTTCTGGTGGTCGACGAACGTCATATCAGCGAAGGGTTTTGGGAGGTTGTGGGGATGACTCCGCTGCTGCTGGCCTGCATTGCGGCCGCCGCTCCTGTCGCCGGGTTCGGCTTGCTGAACTTGCAAGCCCGCCTGGAGCGATGGGACTACGAGCGGCACGCCGAGGACTGAACCCGGGTCGTAGCTCCGCGTGCTGGCCGGCGGAGTTGCGCGCTTTCGCTGATGTTTTGCCACTCATCGTCCCCGCATGCTGGCTAACATGATCGACATTCATTCGTCGGCGGACACTCCGCTGCTGGACTGGAGCGAGCAGAGCGTGAGCGACCTGCCCACAGGGACCGTGACGTTGCTGCTTGCCGACGTGGAAGGCTCGACACGGCTGTGGGAGACCCAGTCCGACACCATGACGGCGGCGCTCGAGCAGCTCAATCAAACCGTGAACGATCTCGTCGCCGCCCACGGCGGGGTGCGGCCCGTCGAACAGGGTGAGGGCGACAGTTTCGTGGTGGCCTTTGCCCGCCCCAGCGACGCCGTCGGGTGCGCGCTTGCACTCCAGCTGGCCGTCCCGCCGCCGATCCGGATCCGCATCGGCCTGCACACCGGCGAGGTGCAGCTGCGCGACGCCGGCAACTACGCCGGGCCCACAATCAACCGCACCGCGCGGCTGCGCGACCTCGCCCACGGCGGGCAGACCGTGCTCTCCGGTGCCACCGAACCGCTGGTGCTCGACCGGCTACCGACCGATGCCTGGCTGACCGACCTGGGCGTCCACCCGTTGCGCGACCTGCCGCGGCCGGAACGCGTCGTCCAACTCAATCACCCCGGCCTGACCAACGACTTCCCGCCGTTGCGAGGGGCGAATGACGTTGCCAATGCCCATCTTCCGACACAGCTGACCAGCTTCGTCGGCCGGGGCACGCAGATCAGCGACATCGGACAGATCTTGCGGGACAACAGGTTCGTGACCCTGACCGGCGCGGGCGGCGTCGGCAAGACCCGGTTGGCGGTGCAGGTCGCCGAGCAGGTTGCGGACGCGTTCCCCGGCGGGGCCTGGTTTGTCGATCTTGCCCCCGTCACCAATCCCCTCGTCGTGCCGGTCACCCTGGCGCGCACCTTGGGTCTTGCCGACCAACCGGGCCGTTCCACCATGGAGACGGTGTCGAAGTTCGTCCGGGACCGCAAAATGCTGTTGGTACTCGACAATTGCGAGCACCTACTGGATGCCAGCGCGACACTGGTCGTGGCCCTGCTTGACGCGGGCCCGGCTGTCACGGTGCTGGCGACCAGCCGGGAGCCGGTCGGCGTCGCCGGAGAACTGACCTGGCGCGTGCCGTCGCTGTCGGTCGACGGCGAGGCGCTCGAATTGTTCGTCGACCGTGCCCGTCGCACCAGACCGGATTTCCAACGCACCGAGGACAATTCACCCGCCATCGCCGAGATCTGCCGGCGCCTGGACGGCATGCCGCTGGCGATCGAGCTGGCTGCGGCGCGGACCCGCACCCTGTCCCTGACCCAGATCGTCGACAGCCTTCATCACAACTTCCGCCTCCTGGCCGGGGGCGCACGCAACGCGGTTCGCCGCCAGCAGACGCTGCGCGCATCCATCGACTGGTCGCACGCCATGCTCACCGAGCCTGAGCGCATCCTGTTTCGCCGCCTGGCCGTGTTCATGGGCGGTTTCGACCTGGACGCCGCGCACGCCGTGGGCGCCGACGCCGGTGTGGAGCACTTCCAGCTCATCGACCTGCTCGGGCTGCTCGTGGACAAGTCGCTGATCGTCACCGAAGAAATCGACGGCATGATGCGCTACCGCCTGCTGGAGACCGTCCGCCAGTACGGCCTGGAAAAGCTCGCCGAGTCGGGCGAGGCCGAGGCCGTACGGATCCGGCACCGCGACTACTACACCGCGGCCGCCGTGACGCTGGAATCGCGGATGCGTGGCGACGGGACACCGTTGGTTCCGTGGGCCGAACTCGAGATGGCCAACCTGCGGGCCGCCCACGCGTGGAGTTGCGACGCCGGGGAGTTCGAGCCGGCGTTGCAGCTCGTCTCGGCCCTGCAGCGGCTGTGGGTGACGCGTGCACGGTTCCGCGAGGGAGTGGCCGGATTCGAGGCCGTCTTCAGCGACGAGCGGTACCGCGATACGGACGTCGCGCCCGAAATCTGGGCGCGCGCGGTCGCCGACGCGGGGCTGCTCGCGGTCTGGTACTCCGTTCCAGCCAGCCTCGAGCGGGCGGAAGAGGCCCTGGCTGCCGCGCGGCAAGTCGGCGATCAGCACCTCATCGCCCACTGCCTGAGGACCTGCTGCATGTTGGCGTTCAACGACGCGGAGCTGACCGCGCCGCTTTTCGCCGAGGCGGCCGACCTGGCTCGCGCCTCGGGCGACCTTTCCGCTCTCTACCACGTGCGCGCCTACCAGTGCTTCGCCAGGAATGTCACCGGCGATCCGATCGCGTCGCAGGAGGCCGGCGAGGAGGGACGAGACCTCGCCGACAAGCTCGGCGACAGTTTCATGTCGCGCTACAGCCGGGTGTTCCTCACGGGCGCGCTCGCCATGCAGGGCAAGCTGCCCGAGGCGCTTCGGGTATCCCATGCGCTGGTCGAGGAAGCCCGGGCCGCCGATGACCTCCCCATGGAGACGTTTGGCCTCATGGCGCTGGGACAAGCGCTCGCGATGACCGGCGATGCCGCGGCGGGCCGGGCCGCCGCGGAAGCCGCCCTCGAAAACGGCGCTGCCATCGGCGGTTTCCACGAGGACACCGCCTTCTCAGCCCTGGCCAACGCCGAGTTGGCAGATGCGAACGTTGCGGGGGCCAAGGAGGCGTGCGACGCGGCCCTGCAGCACACTTCTCCGCTGAAAGAGCTGTTTGTGCGAAGCCTGTTGCCGATGGCCGACGCTCTGATGGGTTGCGGAGACTTGCTCGGCGCCCGCCGCTGGGCGGACGACACGGTCGCAACGGTGCCCGGCTGCTATCGGGTGGCGGCGCTGACGGCGCGGGCCCGCGTCGCGGTCGCGCAACGTGAGCCGCACCAGGCCGAACGCGACCTGCACGATGCCGTCGCGGCCGCCGAGGACACGGGCGGAACCCACTATCTACCCGATGCCCTCGAAGGTCTTGCCGCCCTGGCCGCCGATATCAATCCCGAGCATTCCGCGCGGCTTTTGGGTGCGGCCGAAGGCCTGCGGCAGCGCCAGGGCTCGGTGCGCTTCAAGGCTTTTCAAGCCAGCTATGACGCGTCGCTGGCAAAGACACGAGAAGCCCTGGGCCAGCAGGCTTTCGAAGCCGTATGGGCGGAAGGCAACGCGCTGTCGACCGGAGAGGCCATCAGCTACGCGCAGCGCGGCCGCGGCTCGCGCGGACGGCCGGCCAGCGGTTGGGAGTCCCTGACGCCCACCGAACTCGACGTCGTCCGGCTCGTCGGCGAAGGATTGCCCAACAAGGACATTGCCGCACGGCTGTTCGTCTCGCCGCGCACCGTGCAGTCTCATCTCACGCACGTCTACACCAAGCTCGCCGTGTCATCGCGGGTACAGCTCGCTCAGGAAGCGGCCCGGCACGGCTAGGTCAGGTCGACAGCTGGGTGCGGATCAGCGGCGCGATCTTGTCCGCCATGTATTGATGCCCGGCGTCGTTCGGGTGCACTCCGTCCGCCCCGATCAGGTCGGGCCTACCGACGAACCAGCGTTCGGCGATCGGGTCGACCCACGTCGCACCCGCGCCGCCGGCCGCCGCCCCGAGCGCGTCGCGAATCTGCAGGATCGGGAGGGGCACGTCCGCGGTCGGCCACGGCGGCCCGATCACCAGGAACCGAGCAGACGGCGCCAGGCTGCGGGCCAAATCGAATGCGCTGCGGGCTTTTTGACCGATCACGCCCGGATCGATCGGCTCGTCGTTGCGGGAGCCGAAGAACACCACCAGCACATCGTCGCGCTGCACGGCCCTTGCGGTCAGGTCCTCGAAGACGCTGCCATGGTCGCCCGGCATGCCGTAGCCGGCCCTGCCCTCGGCCGAGACGTCGGCCGAGATCCGTTCGCCGCGCGCGGCGAGAACGTCCCAGGCGCGGGCGGGCCATGACCTCGGGCCTAGCCCACCTTCACCGGTGCCGGTGGTATAGGAGTCGCCGATGACGGCAATGTGGTTCAACCGGAAATCCAGGGTCAGCGTGTCGTAGGTGCGCACCTGAGCCGGGTACGCGATGCCGACGCCGACCAGAAAAGTCAGGCCGATGACAAAGGTGGCCAGACGACTCACCACTACCTCCCCCGTCAACGGCATCGTCATGTGCCACCGGATTTTCATCGATTATCCGCCGCCGGCCCGCGGCCGTGCGCTAACGCAACCGTCACACCGCGCGGACCGAAACAGCTTCCAGCGAGCGGTCGATCGGGTGGACCTTGCCGTTCGGCGGCTCGTCGGGCTCGCTTCTCGCGGTGACGGCTTTGACATCGACCATCCGGCGCATCCAGCGGCGGGCGGGCTCTTCGACGAAGTGATACATCACGATCGAGATGATCACGGCGATCGCGAGCAGGCCAATGATGTTCCATTTCCACGGATTGTCCTGCGGCCGAAGCTCGAACTGCTCGACTGACCAGCCCCACGCCGTGTGCACCAGCTCGTGAACCATGTACAGGCAGAACGAGATCTGGCCTCCGTAGACCATCAACCGGGTGGAGAGCACCCGGGGCAGGCTGCCGACGCCGATGGCCAGCGTGATCACCAGCGGAATGAACAGGATGTCGACCACGCCACCGCTGTCGTTCTCCACCACACCGGAGATCGGGTGCGCGTCGAACCAGTAGAGGACGCCCACCATCGCGGCCAGCAGAAGCAGGGACAGGTAGCCCGCCACTCGGCGACCGCGATCGGTCAGCCGCAGCCGGCGCACCGCGGCGCAAGCAAGCGCGCCGGCCGTGAACTGGGTGACGATCCGCGGCAGCCAGCTCCACGGGGTGTAGAAGTGGCCACTGGCCAGAAGCATGACCACGGGCGGCAGCGCCGCCGCGAACGCCAGCACCATCAGGCTGCGCGCCCGCGTCGCCTGCTTCATCCGCAGGATCACCAGCACCAGAAGGCCGAAAAGCAGATACGCCAGCCATTCCGCACTGATCGACCAGGCGGGCCCGTCCCAGCTCGAATCGTCGAAGAACGGCACGAACCACAGCTGCACCAGCAGGATCTGGCGCACGTAGCTGATCGCGGTGAGCTGACCGGCATCGGGCGACGGCACGTGGCCGACGTGCAGGGTGAAGACCACCCAGAGGGCGGCGAGATGCAGCGTGACCAGGTACACCGGCCACACCCTGGCCAGCCGCAGCCACAGGAAGTGCAGGGTCGCGCGCGTCGACCATGACCGGCCCATCCGGTCGAGGTAGTTCCAGGTCAGAACGAATCCGCTGAGGATGAAGAACAGGTCGACGCCCTGGGCTCCGCAGTTGAGCACGGGCGCGAGGGCATCGTGGAAATCGGTTCCCACGTCGCCCAGCATCGGCCGGAAGTGAAACAGCACGACCCACAGCGCGGCGACGATGCGGAGCCCCGTCAGGGCCTTGATCTCGCCCCTGATCTCTCCCGTGATATTTCCACCGCGCACAGCGCTTTTCTTTCCGCCTGGACTCTGCTGTTCCGTTCGCCTTTTAGGTCGGCTGACCGGGCGACCACGCGATATCACAAGCCCCCGCCTCGCAACCGGTAGCCATGGCAGCCTAGCAGCGCAATCGCCCCGGCGCGCGGACGGTTGTGGTGTGGCATGCGGCCTTTCGCCGAAAATCCGCGCCCGGCGACCTTTGCTCGAAAAGGGCGACAATCGCTTCCTTAGCAAACCGTTAGGTTCGGCTTTCACCCTCCTTAACCTTGGGGTTTAGCGTCAGAAGTACAGCGAACGCCACGGAGAGCGAGGGGTGTTCATGACGATCGCCGATGTGCTGGCACGGGAACAAAACGGCATCTTTCACTGCGACGGCGCCTGGATCCGGGCGCACCGTCGTCAGCTGGCCACCGTGGTGACCATCCGGGGCGAAATCGACGATCTCAATGCCGACCGAGTCGCCGGCTACATTCACCGTTTCATCCTCGGAGAAGACCGCGTGGTGCTCGACATGAGCGGCGTCAGTCAATTTGCTGCGGCGGGCATTTCGCTTCTGCAAACCGTCGATGACGACTGCCGCGCCGAAGGGGTGCAATGGACGCTGGTCGCGAGCCCGGCGGTCACCGAAGCGTTGGGTGACAGCGGTTTCTCGGACGACCACTCGGTGCCCGAGGCACTGCACGACCTGGCCGACGCCATAGCCCGGCGCCGTCGGCTGGCGCTGCCGCTGGTCAGGACGTCTTAGAGCGTCGCTCGCGGCGGTGTCGGGCGGTTCCGACCACCGCCAGCACCCCTGCACTCGTCAGCAGCAAGAGGGTCAGCAACAGCAGCTGCGGGTCGTACACCGTTGACGTCGTGAACGGCTGCCCGTCCGCGATGGGCGCCACCGCCACCGCGTGATGCGAACGCGACCAGCTCACAATCGCGCCGACGAACGCCGCGCAGGCCAGGCCGAGTTCGACGAGGACCCTGGTTGTCCAGCGTGGGGCGCTCACTGGGTGGGCCCGGCCTCGTCGTCATGGTCGGCGTCGGTGGCCTCCGAGCGGGCGGGTTCGACCCGCTCCTGGACCAGCGGGGTCAGCGCCTCGCGGAGGCGACGATGCCGGCGGGCCCAGGCCTGAACGGTGCGTTTTCCGGTGAGCCGAAGCCCGATGCCGATCCGGCCGCGGGGCACCCCGACCAACTCGCCGAGGGCCCGCGCCGACTGCCACTGGGCCAGCTCCTTACCGGACGCTTCGTGGTTTTCGGCGTCGGGATACACCTTGAGGATCTCGCGCACCAGGATGGTTTCGGTGCCTTGCCGCAGGGCGTCTTCGGTGAGCTCGACCGAGACGTGGATCCGGGCCGCCTTGACCTGCAACCCGACGAACCCCGACACCAGGACCAGGAAGATCACCGGGATCAAGAACGACACCGGGGCGCCACTCCAGACCTCGATCAGGATCATCGAGCCCGCGGCCACCGGGCCCCATGCCACCCACCACCAGCTGGCGCCCGGCTCGTAGAACAACGGCTTCGGCTCGCCCTTCGTCGACTGTGATGTCAAAGCAAGCCCCATCTCACGAAAGCCAACCGGCCGCGTCCACGGCCCAATAGGTCAGCACGATATCGGCTCCTGCACGGCGGATGCTGGTCAACGACTCGAGCGCCGCCACCCGCTCGTCGATCCAATTATTCGCGGCTGCAGCGCAAATCATGGCGTACTCCCCCGAAACCTGGTAGGCGGCCACCGGCACCGGCGAGATGTCCGCCGCGGCGGCCACCACGTCGAGGTAACTCATCGCGGGCTTGACCATGATGATGTCCGCGCCCTCGTCGAGGTCCAGCCGGATCTCGCGCAGCGCCTCGCGAAAGTTTCCCGGCTCCTGCTGATAGGTGCGCCGGTCCCCGGACAGACTGGAACTGACCGCCTCGCGGAAGGGGCCGTAGAACGCCGAGGCGAATTTCGCGGCATAGGCCAAGACCACCACGTCGGTGTAACCGGCGGCGTCCAGGCCGTCACGGATCGCGGCCACCTGGCCGTCCATCATCCCGCTGGGCCCGACCACGTGGGCGCCCGACTCCGCCTGTGCGACAGCCAGTTTCACGTACCGGGCCAGGGTGGCGTCGTTGTCGACCCGGCCCCTGGCGTCCAGCACGCCGCAATGGCCGTGGTCAGTGAACTCGTCCAGGCAGGTGTCGGCCATCAATACCGTCGCGTCGCCGAGATCCTTGGCCAGGTCCCGCAGGGCGAGATTGAGAATGCCATCGGGGTCGGTGCCCGCCGACCCCGTCGAGTCCTTGTCCTCGTCGCGAGGCACGCCGAACAGCATCAGGCCACCAACGCCGGCGTTGACGGCATCGGTCGCGGCGCTGCGCAGCGAGTCGCGGGTGTGCTGCACGACGCCGGGCATCGACGCGATCGGCCGCGGTTCGTCGATACCGTCGGCGACGAACATCGGCAGCACCAAATGCCTTGGCTCCAAGGACGTTTGCGCCACCAAACGACGCAGCGCTGGGGTGGAGCGGAGCCGACGCGGGCGCTGCCGCGGAAATGCGCTCATCAGCGGCGACCCGCTGCGCCCGGCTTCGCGCTCTCGTGGCGACCCGCCGCGCCCGGCTTCGCCGCGCTTGCGATCGCCACGGCCGCGCTTGCGATCGCCGCAACCACTAGCGCCTGCGGCTCTTCTTACGCGGCGGTGGCAGCGCACCCTCGGCGCGCAACCGCGCGGCGTGCTCGGCCAAAGCGTCGACCAGCGGACCGACCGCCGCCGTTTCCGGCTGCACGTCCACCCGCAACCCGAACTCGGCGGCGGTCTCGGCGGTCTTGGGACCGATGCAGGCGATGATCGTCCGCGCGTGCGGCTTGCCGGCGATGCCAACCAGGTTGCGCACCGTGGAGCTGGAGGTGAAGCACACGGCGTCGAACCCGCCGGTCTTGATCATCTCCCGCGTCTCCGCCGGCGGCGGGGCGGCCCGCACGGTCCGGTAGGCGGTGACGTCCTCGATCTCCCAGCCCCGTTCGCGCAGCCCCTCGGCCAGCGTCTCGGTGGCGATGTCGGCCCGCGGCAGCAGGACACGATTCACCGGGTCGAAAATGCTGTCGTAGGGCGGGAAATCGTCCAGCAGACCCAACGACGACTGCTCCCCGGCCGGCACCAATTCGGGGCTGATCCCGAAGGCGCGCACCCGATCGGCCGTGGATTCGCCGACACAGGCGATCTTCACGCCCGAGAAGGCACGAGCGTCCAGACCGAACTCGCCGAACTTCTCCCACACCGCGCGCACCGCGTTGGTGGAGGTGAACACCACCCACTGGAAGCGGCCGTCGACCAGACCTTTGACCGCCCGCTCCATCTGCGCGGGGCTGCGCGGCGGCTCGACGGCGATGGTCGGCACCTCGATCGGCAGTGCACCGTAGGAGGTCAGCCGCTCGCTCATCTCGCCGGCCTGGTCCTTGGTGCGCGGCACCAATACGGTCCAGCCGTACAGGGCGCGGCTCTCCCACCAGTTCAGCTTCGCCCGGCTGGCCACCGTCTTGCCGATGGTCACCACCAGCGGCCCGGTCAACGGGCCCGCCGGGTCCGTCGCGCCCAGCACGGCCGAGTCGGTCAGGCCGCCCAGCGTGGTCTCGATAGAACGCTGCTGGCAGGTGGTGCCGTGCGCGGTCACCACGCACGGAGTGGTCTCGGCCAGTTCGTGCTCGATCAGGGTGCGCGCCGCATCGGCCAGATGCGACGTGGTCGCCTGCAGGATCAGCGGACCGGGCGCCGCGGCCAATGCGTCCCAGTCCACATGTGGGTCGCGGACGTCGGCAACCGTGTGCGACGAGCCCAGCGGCAACCCCGCGTAGGTGGGCACGGAGTCCGTGGGAGCCAGGCCGGGCACGATCTCGAGGTGCAGGTGGCTCCGCGCGACGGCGTTCACCTCGGTGATGACCGCGTCAACCGTCAGCGGATCCCCAGCCACCAGCCGGACCACGTCGACGCCCGTTCGGGCCTCGGCCGTCAGCGTCTTCGCCACCTCGGCGGGCTCGCCGAGCGCCGGGCGGACATCGGGACCGGCCGATATCACCGCGGGTTGCTCCGCGCCGGTGGCGGCGTCGCCGTGCCCGGCGGGGGCATCGGCGGGTGCCGGGCCCGAAACCGGTGGCAAGTCTTTGCCGATCAGCGCCAGCACCGGCTCCGGCACGTCGGGGTCGGTGAACACCAAGGCGGCGTTCGCCAATACCGTGGCGGCCCGGGTGGTCAGGAGTCCCGGATCGCCGGGACCAGAACCCACGTACGTGATGCGGCCGGGTCTCGGCTTACGCCCTCGCGTCGTCATTGTCGCTCCCACGTCACTCGCAATTAATTTCCTCGTGCCGGGTCCTGCCGCGCTTCCTGCATGAGTTCTCGGGCGCCGAGTTCGAACAACTCCGCGGCGACCGAAACCCCCAGCTCACGCGCCCGGTCGGCGGTGCCGACCCCGGACGCGCGGATCACGTCAGATCCGTCCAGTGCCGCCACGCACCCGCGCAGCGACAGCTCTTCGAAGACTCGGCCTTCCTCATCGATGGACTCGACCACCTCGGCGATCGCGCCCACCGGTGCGGAACAACCGGCCTCCAGTTCGGCCAACAGGGCTCGCTCCGCAGTGACCGACGCACGCGTGTCGGCATCGTCCAACTCCGCCAGCACCGCTACCAACGCATCGCCGGCGCGGCATTCGACGGCGAGCGCGCCCTGAGCCGGTGCTGGCAACATCTGCACCGGCTCTAACGTCTCGGTGACATCGTCGAGGCGACCGAGCCGGGCCAGTCCGGCCCGGGCTACCACGATCGCGTCGAGATCACCATTGCTTACCCTGTTCAACCTGGTATCTAGGTTGCCTCGTAGGGGGCGGATTTCCAAACCGAGACCCAATGCTCTAAGCTGCGCAGCCCGCCGCGGGGACGAGGTGCCCACCAGCGAACCGGCCGGCAACTCCCCGAGCACCAGCCCGTCGCGGGCCACCACCACGTCGCGGGGGTCGTTGCGCGGCGGGATCGCCGCGATGGTGAACCGCGGGTCGTCCGCCGTGGGCAAATCCTTGTGGGAGTGCACCGCGGCGTCCACCCGGCCGTCGTTCATCGCCTCGCGCAGCGCGGTGGTGAAGGCGCCGACGCCCAGGGTCTCGATGGGCGCCGACGAGCGGTCGCCGGCGGTGGTGATGATCACCAGCTCCGCTGGATGACCGTTGGCGATCAAGGCGTCCCTGACGACGCTGGCCTGGGTGGTGGCCAAGAGACTGCCCCGGGTACCTATCCGGATCACGTTCGCCAATCGGCTACTCGGCGGACGGTTCTTGCGTTCCGGCGTCGAATCCCGTTGACATGACGGGCAATTCGCCCGCGGCGACGGCGTCGACGGCGGTCTGGTCGAGTTCGAAGAGTTCGCGCAGCGCTTCGGCGTAGCTGTCCCCGCCTGGGGCGCTGGCGAGTTGTTTGATCCGCACCGTGGGCGCATGCAGCAGCTTGTCCACCACCCGCCGCACGGTCCGCGCCACCTCCTCGCGGTGGGCGCTCTGAAGGCCGGGTAGCCGGTTGTCCAGGCGCAGCAGCTCCGCCTCCACCACGTCGGCGGCGCGCTGGCGCAAGGCCGTCACCGTCGGCGTGACCTCGGCCATGCGCTGGCCCGCCAGGTAGGCGGCGACCTCCGCGGCCACGATGTGGCGCGCGGCGTGGACATCGGAGGCCGCGGCGTGCGCCGACGGCTCGTGCTGCACGCGGTCCACGTCGACGACCCAGACACCGGGCAGACCGGCGACCGCGGGGTCCACATCACGCGGCATGCCCAGGTCGCAGATCACCAGCGGCCGGGTCGACTCGTCGCGGCGCGCGGCGGCCAGCGCGTGGTGCACGTCGGCCAGCGTGACGACCGGGCTCACCGCGCCGGTGCAGCTGACCATGACGTCCGCGTCGGCGACCGCGTCGGCCAAGCGGTCGAGTGACATCGCGTCGGCCTGCACACCGGATTCGCGGAGTTTGCGGGCCAACCGCTGCGCCCGGGCCAGCGACCGATTCAGGACGTGCACGTGCCGGATGCCGGCCCTGGTCAGGTGGGCCGCCGCCAGGGCACCCATCGCGCCGGCGCCGACCAGCACGGCGGTCTTGCCCTGTAGCCCGCCCAGCCGGCGTTCGGCCATGTCCAGGGCGACCGACACCACGGATGCGCCGGCCGCGTCGATCGCGGTTTCGGAATGCACCCGCTTTCCCACCGACAGCGCCCGCTGGGCCAGCTCATGCAGCACCCGGCCGACGGTGCGGTTGGTTTCCGCGGTGGCGTACGCGCGGCGCACCTGGCCGAGCACCTGCTGCTCACCGACGACCGCGGAGTCCAGACCGCTGGCCACCGCGAACAGGTGCTCGACGGCGGCCTCGCTGTAGCGGACGTACGCGTACTTGGTCAGGTCCCCCATCGACATTCCGGAGTGATCCGACAGCACCTGCCCGATTGCCGCCAGCCCGCCGTGGAAGGCATCCACCACCGCGTAGACCTCGACCCGGTTGCACGTCGACAGCACCATCGCCTCGGTCACCAGCGGCGACTGCAACACCCGGTCGACGATCTTGCCCTGATCGGATTCGTCGATGGTGAGTTGTTCCAGGACGGAGACCGGCGCACTGCGGTGCGAAACCCCGAAAAGCAAGACGCTCACGGCAGCATCACCTGGCCAGCTCCCTTGCTTTCTCCAGTAATTGAACTGGTTTCCAAGGTAATCGTTTATCAGGTGGGCTACCAAATAATTGCCCGGCGGCCCTCATCGAGCGAGATCCGCGCGCAGCCGGGGCTCGTCTATGTCCCAGTAACTGTGCTCGCGGCCGTCGAGCAGGATCACGGGCAGCCGGTCGCCGAACTCGGCCCGCAGCGCCGGGTTGCCGGCCGAGGCGGCGGCGTCGACGTCGATCGTCGACAGGTCGAAGCCCAGCTCAGCGGCCAATTCGCCGAGTCGCGCGTGCACGCGTTCGCAGATGGTGCAGCCGTCTCGGGTCAGTAGTTCCACGTGCGGCCGTCGGGGGGCGTCGGTCATGGCCACCAGTGTGGCATCGGTGACTTGTGAGGCCGACTACCAGGCGTTATGTTCCGGCTATGGCCGAGGAAAGTGTGCGCGTTGATCCTGCGGTGATGCAGGGCTTCGCCGTCTCGCTCAGCGGTGCGGCCGAGCATCTCTCGGCCCAGCTGTCCCAGCTCGACGACCAGGTGGGTCAGATGCTGGGTGGCTGGCAGGGAGCGTCGGGGACGGCATACGCCTCGGCATGGGAGCTATGGCATCGGGGCGCCCGCGAGGTACAGCTCGGGCTGTCGATGCTGGCGCGCCTGGTGGGTCAGGCCGGCGAGGGTTATCGGGCCAACGAGGCCGGGTCTGCCCAGGCGGAGCGGGCGGTGCGTGGTGGCTGAGGCGTTCCGGGTGGATCCCCAGGCGCTGGCCGATGCGGTGCAGCGGATGGCGACGTTTCAGCGTTATGCCGAGGACATGATCACCGAAATCGATTCTCGGGTAACGCGTTTGCACACCGCGTGGACGGGTGAGGCCGCTGCGGCCCATGCCGAGGCGCATCAGCACTGGGTGCGCGGCGAGGCGATGATGCGTGAGGCGCTGGCGCAACTCGAGAAGGTAGCCACGACCGCACACGGCAACTACACCGGCGCCATGTCGACGAATCTCGGTATGTGGTCGTGAGCAGATGGCGCCGCTGGCGTGTGATCCGACTGCCCTAGACCGCGGCGGTGCCACGGTGCTCGCCACCGGTGAGTCACTGGGATCGGTGATTTCGGGATTGACTGCGGCGCTGGCCGGCAGTGCGGGCCTGGCCGGCGACGACCCGGTTGGCGCGGCGTTGGCCCGCTCGTACGACAGTGCGGCGGCCAAGGTGATCGAGGCTATGGCCAGTACCCGCAACGGGCTGTGCAGCATCGGCGAAGGGGTGCGGGTGTCGGCGCACAACTATGCGTTGGCCGAGGCGTTGTCGGATGTCACGGGCCAAGCCGCGGGTTTGCCGACGCCGCCGGTGACCGCGCCTATGACCGTAGGGGCGAAGCCGCCGTCGGCGGTGGGCGCCGGTAGCGGCGCCCCAGCGGGCTGGGGCTGGGTGGCTCCCTACATCGGAATGATCTGGCCCAGTGGCGATTCGGCGAAATTGCGGGCCGCCGCGGCGGCGTGGTCCACCGCGGGCGCGAACTTCATGGCGACCGAGACCGCGGCGGGCGGCGGCACGATGGCCGCCATTGCCGCCCAGCAGATTCCGGAGGGAGCCGCCATCAACAGGGCGTTGGCGGATGCCTCCGAGGCCACCATCAACGTCGCACGCCAATGCCAAACGATCGCCGCGCAGCTCAACAGCTATGCCGCGAAGATCGACAAGGTACACGCGGCCATTCTGGATCTGTTGTCGCGCATCTGCGACCCCCTGACCGGGATCAAAGAGGTCTGGGACCTACTTACCGACGAAGACGAAGACGAGATCAAAAGGATCGCCGACGACATCCGCACGGTGGTGAACAACTTTGCCCATGAAGCCGAGACGCTGGGCGGTCAGATCAACGCCACCATTTCGGCCGCGGCCGCCGCCGCAGAGGACATGGGCCGCTGGGCCGATCGCGAGTGGGACCACTTCCTGCACGGGACGCCGGTCGGCAGGGCGCTCAACCAGGTGGGCCAGGCTTTCAAAGGCGTCGGTGAGGAAGGCTGGGGATTTCTCAGAGGGCTGTACGAGATCAGCCCCAACCGGATGCTGCTGGATCCCGTGGGTTACGGCAAAACCATGGCCGGCATGGTTGCAGGGGCCGGGACGCTCGTCGGCCTGGGGCCCGACGGCGGGCCGGGTGTCGCCGAATCCTGGAAAGCGCTGGGCAAGGACGTCACGCACTGGGACGAGTGGGGCTCGAATCCCGCGGAAGCCCTCGGAAAGTCCGCTTTCGACCTGGCAACTTTTGCCTTGCCCGGCGGGCCGCTGTCAAAGCTGGGCAAAGTCGGGCACACCGCGGCGGATGCGCTGAAAGGGCTGAAGAAGCCGCCAGAATTTCCTAAACCGCCAGAGGTCAAGCCGCTGGAATCGAGCCAGCCCGCGCCTGCGGGCAAGCCGGAGCCAGGCAAGCCCGCACCCCCAACCTCGGGCAAGCCGGCGCCCGGGCCCGCTGAGGGCCCCCTTCCGCACAGCCCGACGGAATCGAAGCCGCCGATCGGCGAGAAGCCCCCCGTCGGTGAGCCAGCTAAACCGGCCGCCGTGCCGACGGAGCCGGGCGGCAAGCCGGCGGTGCCCGCGCCGGCAGAGCCGGCGCCGCTACCCCACTCGAAGCCGGCCGATCCGGTGCCAGCCCACGCGCCGCCTTCTCGCGGTGGCGAGCCGGCCGCGCCGGTTGGTCTCCCTTCAGAGCCCACGACTCCAGCAGCGCCGCACCTTCCGACGCCACCTTCCGTGCCCATGGGCGGGGCACCCATCGAAGCACCTCCCGGCGTGGGCGAACTGCCCCCCGGCGGAGAACCCGGCATTCACCCACCCGAGATGCCTGGCCCCCACGATGGCGGTCCTGTTCACCCAGTTGAGAGCGAACGGCCACCGTCAGACCCGACGCCCGGGGAAGCCAATCCGACCGAGCCATCGCCGCCAAAAGACAGTCCGTCACCTAATCACCTGGGCGATCAATTAGCGGATCCGGCGAATCAAGCGCCTGCGCACGGCGACATACCGGGTCGACAGACGATTAGCGGCCATGGTAGTTACGATCCAGATAACGGTCTATTCGTTGTACCCAAAGGATCGAGTATTACGACATTCGCAGAACACGGCTCGACAATCACCGATTCGCTTGGAAATTTGATCGAGACTGGTGGCGACACATCGGGGGTTTTTTCCAAGACATTTCACGCCGGAGAAACAATACCGAACTATACTATTCATCCTCCCGACGGGTTGAATATTTTGGGATCACCATTAACAGTTACGAAGGCTACGTTGATCAGCGAGCTCATACATGAGGGCATGGGAGATATCGATCTTGCGGTGTGCACATACGATCCGTTCAACCCCTCCGGAAAGATTTACCATTTAACAGGAATATACGATAGACTTAATGATAAATTCACGCCTTACGAGAGGTCTCAACCTTGAGCCCGCCAGACGCCGCTAGAGTTGAAGAGCTAATTGATATCGCCGCCGAACAGGAGTCGCAGGAGGCAACTCAGCAGCTCTTTTCGGCTCTTAAAGGCGTCGAAATATTCTTCGCGCGAACGACTGTTCGGCACGAGGGCAAGGAGCTCAACGCAACGCCCCTGCTCCTGCTTCCAGATGGCAAGCACGCCATGATGCTCTACACCTCGAGGGATCACCCGGATTTGCCGGATAAATTTGCAGGTGGCGTCTTCGAGGACGCTCTCGCAGCGGCGAGGGAAATGCCGGATCTCGACTGGGTAATTTTGTCCAATCTCGCCTCAAACTGGGTTGCCATGAATAAGCAGCAGATCTCCGCCGCCCTCCGCGGCGAGCGGCCAGTAATGGTGACCACTCACAACTCCAGTGAGCCGTCACAGGCTAGTGGCGATCTGCTCGAGGATCTGATTACGCGCACCGTCCGCACACCGCAAGAACAAATTCTGCCATCGATCGCATCCGCGCTCCGAGGTCGCGAAGTGTTTGTCGAGTTAGCGAAAGCTCGAAGTGAAGACGGGCAACCAATCATGAAGACGTTTGCCATTGAGCACCTGCCGACTGTGTTACGTGCATATACCACTCGATCACGTCCGGCGATCAGATATGGAGGGATGCAATGGGAAGCGCTCAGAGAAATGGTAAAAGCCGCCGCTCAGCTCAGCGGTATTCAAATCGTAAATGAAGCGGACGACTGGGTAGTGTTCGACCGGGCAGCATTGGGCCTCGAGGCGGGCGACTGAACTCTTTGGGGCCAATGCGCTTGGCGGAGAACCGGCCGATGGGATCGATCGCAGTCTCGACCTCTTTAGATCCTCATCGTTCTTGCATCGGTTCGTGACCCATCGGGTGAGCAGCAGGGGTCATATCTGCAAACACTGCGACGACCAACGCGAGCCACGAGCTTCGAGGAAGTCGGTCCCGCCTTCGCACGTATACGGACCGAAATCGCCGAGCGTGAAGTTAACGTCACACTCGGCATGGAACACTCCCCACATCTCCCGGATAGGGTTGAACACCGGGACCCGCTGGGTCGCCGGGCAACACAGCGATCTAGGAGGTTTGGCGATGACTTCCTCTGACCCGGTCAACGGAGACCTCAGTCGCGTTGACTTGGAGTCGCTGGCCGCCGAAGCCAGCGCCGCACGCGCGCTGGAAGGCCTGCGGGAGGAAACCGCCGCCGAGGATCGCCCGCAGCCGCCGATCGACTTGACCGCGGCCGCCTTCTTCGACGTGGACAACACGTTGGTGCAGGGCTCCTCGGCGGTGCACTTCGGCCGCGGGCTGGCGGCGCGCAACTACTTCACGTACCGCGATGTCCTCGGCTTCATCTACGCCCAGGCCAAATTCCAGATCCTCGGCAAGGAGAACAGCAACGACGTCGCCGCCGGCCGGCGCAAAGCGCTCGCCTTCATCGAGGGCCGCTCGGTCGAACAGCTGGTAACTCTGGGCGAGGAGATTTACGACGAGATCATCGCCGACAAGATCTGGCCGGGCACCCGCGAGCTCACGCAGATGCACCTCGACGCGGGCCAGCAGGTCTGGCTGATCACCGCCACGCCTTACGAACTCGCGGCGACCATCGCGCGGCGGCTCGGCCTGACGGGCGCCCTGGGCACCGTCGCGGAGTCCGTCGACGGGGTGTTCACCGGCCGGCTCGTCGGCGACATCCTGCACGGGACCGGAAAGGCGCACGCCGTCCGGTCGCTGGCCATCCGGGAGGGGCTCAACCTCAAACGGTGCACCGCCTACTCCGACAGCTTCAACGACGTGCCCATGCTGTCGTTGGTGGGCACCGCGGTCGCCATCAACCCGGACGCGCGCCTGCGCACCCTGGCCCGCGAACGCGGTTGGGAGATCCGGGACTTTCGCACCGCCCGCAAGGCCGCCCGAATCGGGGTCCCGTCGGCCCTGGCGCTCGGGGCGGCCGGTGGCGCACTGGCCGCGGTAGCATCCCGGCGGCAATCGCGCTGATAGGCTGCGCCGCTGAGACCTATTCGAGCGGAGAGCGACAGCGGTATGACAATCCCCAAGGGAGCCGAAGGGCTCATCGGCAGCCATTACCGGGCGCCGGATTACTTCCTGGTCGGCCGCGAGAAGATCCGGGAGTTCGCGCTCGCCATCAGGAACGACCATCCGACGCACTTCAGCGAGGCCGACGCCGCCGCCGCCGGGTATGACGCGCTGGTGGCCCCGCTCACCTTCCTCGCCATCGCGGGTCGGCGCGTGCAGTTGGAGATCTTCACCAAGTTCAGCATTCCGATCAACATCGCGCGGGTCATGCACCGCGACCAGAAATTCAAGTTCCACCGGCCGATCGTCGCCGGGGATAGGCTTTATTTCGACACCTACCTAGACTCTGTCATTGAGTCCCATGGCGCCGTGATCACAGAGATCCGCAGCGAGGTTACGGATGCCGAGGGCGAACCGGTGATCACCAGTACAGTCACGATGCTGGGGGAAGCCGCAAACAACGAAACCGACCACGAAGCAACCGTCGCGGCAGTCGCGTCCATATCAGCGGGAAAGTAGGTTTGAATCAATGACGTCACAGGGGGAAACGGGTAGCACCCAGCTCAAGCCACCGGTCGAGAAGGTCCGGTCCCATTACGACAAGTCGAACGAATTCTTCAAGCTCTGGCTCGACCCGTCGATGACCTACAGCTGCGGATACTTCGACGAGAATCCGGACCCGCAGAATCTGACCAAGACGCTGGAAGAGGCGCAGTACGCCAAGCGAAAGCTGGCCCTGGACAAGCTGAACCTCGAGCCCGGAATGACGCTGCTCGACATCGGCAGCGGCTGGGGCTCGACCATGCGGCACGCGGTGGCCGAGTACGACGTCAACGTCATCGGCCTGACGCTCAGCGAGAACCAGTACGCCCACTGTGTGGCCGAATTCGAGAAGATGGACAGCCCCCGCCGCAAGGAGGTGCGGATCCAGGGCTGGGAGGAATTCCCCGGCGACGTACCGATCGACCGCATCGTGTCGCTGGGCGCGTTCGAGCACTTCGCCGACGGCGCAGGCGACGCCGGGTACGAGCGTTACGCCACCTTCTTCAAGAAGTACTACGACCTGCTGCCCGACGACGGCCGGATGCTGCTCCACAGCATCGTGGTGCCCACCGCCGAGGAGGGCAAAGCGATGGGCTTGCAGGTGAACATGACCCTGCTGCGGTTCATCAGTTTCATCCTGAAGGAGATCTACCCGGGCGGAAAGTTGCCCCAGGTCAACCTGGTCGACAAGTACGCGACGGATGCGGGTTTCAAGATCGAGCGACACCACTACATCGGCAAGAACTACGTGCCGACGCTGACCGCCTGGGGGGATGCCCTCGAGGCGCACAAGGAGGAGGCGATTGCCCTCAAGGGCCAGGAGACCTACGACATCTACCTGAAGTACTTGCGGGGCTGCTCGGACTTGTTCCGCGACGGCTACACCAACGTCTGCCAGTTCACGATGGTCAAGTAATCCAAGCGCAAAACGCCCCGAAGCCGTTGGCTCCGGGGCGTTTTCGCGTCAGGAGAGGTTCAGCCGAAGAAGATGTTGCGCCGGCCTGCGAGCAACCGGTACAGCGTCTGCTGGATCGTCTCGCGAACCTGATCGGTCAGCTCGAAGGTGACCATCGGGTCCTCGGCGTCGGAGGCGGCGTAGTCGTTGGTGTAGATGGGCTCGCCGAACGCGATGCGCCACTTCGACGGCAGCGGCACCAGGCCCGCCGGTCCCGCCAGCGGGAACAGCGGCGTGATCGGGAAGTAGGGCAGGCCGAACAACCGGGCGAGCAGCTTCACATCGGTCAGCATCGGATAGATCTCTTCCGAACCGATGATCGAGCACGGGACGATGGGCGCCTTGGTGCGCAGCGCCGCCGTCACAAAGCCCCCGCGGCCGAACCGCTGCAGCCGGTAGCGGTCCTCGAAGCGCTTCCCCAGCCCCTTGTAGCCCTCCGGGAACACCGCGGTGAGTTCGCCGGCGGCGAGCAGCCGGTGCGCGTCCGTCGTGCAGGCCATGGTGTGGCCGGCCTTGCGGGCGGCCTCCCCCACCACGGGCAGGTCGAACACCATGTCGGCGGCGAGTAACCGCAGGTCCCGCTGGGCGGGATGCTCGTCGTGGACGGCCACCGACAACATCAGCCCGTCGAACGGCAGCACCCCGGCATGGTTGGCGACCACCAACGCGGCCCCGTCGCTGGGCAGGTTTTCGATTCCGCTGACCTCGACCCGGAACCACGACCGGAAGAAGAACCTCAGCAACGGCCGGACGATCGCGCTGTTGAAGTGCGCATCGAAGCCGAACTCGTCGACGGTGTAGTCACCCGTGATCCGCTGACGCAGGAAGCCGGCGACCGCGGCGACGCGCTGGGCGAGTTCGTTGAGCGGGGCGTCCGCCGACCCCGCGCCCGCGGCACGCCGATGCTCGTCGATCTCGCGGACGACGGCGGCGAGCTGTTCGGCTGAGGCCCGACCGTGCGGGTCCGAAAGCAAGGAAGGATGCTGGCGAGCTGACTCCGCCCGCTGATCGGCTCGTTTGCGCGCCGCTACCCGACCCCGATTTGTGTGCAGTGGAATGACATTGGCTCTGGTTTCACCAGCCACGATACCTACCTGACCCCACCCCACGGAACTGGATTTCGGCTACCCCAGCGCTGAGCTAAAGATATGGCACGACCCTCCAGGGAGCGTACCCGATGCGGGTCGATAATGGGAGTCATGCCGCGGCCGCGAACGTAGTCGTCGAAAGCCTCGGCCGTCGTCCATTTCGGCTGGTATCCGAGCTCCGAGCGCATCCGGGTGGTGTCCATGACCCGGCCGTAACTCAGGTAGGCGAACTGATCGCGGCTGATCTCGTTGTAGCGATTGGCCCGCCTCAGCGAATCGAGCGCCCAGACGCCAAAACCGGGCACCGGCAATGGAATCCGGCCGGCCCGCCGGATTGCCTGCGACAGCATGATGATCCCGTCGGCGCCGACGTTGAAGGTGCCGGCCTTGCCGGCCATCGCCGCGCGCTCCAGCGCGCCCAGCGCATCCTGCTCGTGCAGCAGCTGCAGGCGTGCGTCGCGACCGAACATCGTGGGCACCAGCGGCCCGGCCAGGTACCGCGACAGCGTGGTGTCCATGGCCGGCCCGATCATGTTGGCCAGGCGCAGGATCGTCACGGCGATGTCGGGGCGGCGCCGGCCCAGGCCGCGCGCGTAGGCCTCGATGTCGAGACTGTCCTTGGCGAAACCACCGCGCAGCGGCCGACGGCTGGTGCTGTCCTCGGTGAACATCACCGGGTCGTGAGCGCTCGACCCGTACACCTCAGAGGTCGACTTGAGCACGACGCGGCGCACCGAGGGCGCCTTCTGGCAGGCCGCGAACAGCTGCATCGCGCCCATCACGTTGATTTCCTTCAACGCCGCGGTGCCACCGGACCGCGGGGCGTACGACGCGGCCGCCGCGTGCACCACGGTGTCGACGTCGCCGTTACGAATCACCTTGGCTATGAAGGGATTACGGATGTCGGCACGGACGAACTCCGCGCGGCCCATGCGGCGCAGCATGTCCTTGCTGGGCGCGATCGCGTCCACCGCGATGACCGCGTTGATCATCGGGTTCTGCGCCAGCCGAGCGGTCAGGTAGCCGCCCAGGAACCGGCACGCACCGGTAACCAGCACAACCTTGGGGTAATGCACCGTGTTGCTCGCGGCGTCGCCGGTTCCGGCGCCATCCCCACTCGACTGATCCACCCAAACAGCCTATCCACCAGGAGAGACCGCGGCACTACGCCGCGGGCGGGCCTACTTGCCGAGTTTTCTGCGCTGCACCCGCGTGCGGCGCAACAACTTGCGGTGCTTCTTCTTGGACATGCGCTTGCGCCGCTTCTTGATTACTGAACCCATGAACTCCGCTATCTGACCCGTGACCTGCTTGCAGGATTGACCCGGACACTTTACCCGGCGGGACGCACCGAACACCAAACCGGCGTCGACGGCCGCCGCGTAACCGCGAAGCGCACCGCTGGCTGCCCGCACACTCCGCGCAAGCAGCCAGTTTCAGGGTCAGCCCGCGTCGAAGTAAGACGTCTCCAGCATGTCGTGCACCGCCTTGGCGTGCACCCGGAAAGACCGCCCGACCCGGACCGCGGGCAGCTCGCCGTTGTGCACCAGTCGATACACCGTCATCTTGGAGACCCGCATCAACGCCGCCACCTCGGCGACCGTCAAGAATTGTGTCCTGCCCTGCTGGCCCTCGCCGGAACCGGCGTCCCGCTTACCAGCGGAATCTCGCGCCGATGGCCCGTTCGTAGACGTCATCGCAACCCAATCGTGTCAGGCCCGCGCAATGCCAGCGGCTTCCCCTCCGCTGGCACCCACACGTGCATACAAAGAGGAGAATAGCGGGACTAATGGGGTTACTGGTACTGGTGGGGGACAATCAGTTCAAAATTTGTGGATTACTCCGATGTAATTCTTAGCTGCTCAGAGCGCGTTTTGGCGGCCTGAACCGCCGCATCCACGGCCGCCCGCAGTCCGCCCTTTTCCAGTTCGCGAAGCCCCGCAGCAGTGGTGCCACCGGGTGAGGTGATGGTCGCCCGCAACTGCGTCGCCGTGGCGTCCACCCGCAGCCCCGGCGCCTCCCCCTCGCCCGGCCGCCGCTCGGCGTCCATTCGTTCCAGCAGCATCGCCGCGGATCCGGCCATCGTCTGCGCCGTCAGGTCGGCGGCCACGTCCCGGCTCAGGCCCGCGGCTACCCCGGCGTCCACCAGGGCCTCGACCATCAAGAAGAAGTACGCCGGGCCGGACCCCGACAGCGCCGTCACGGCGTCCATCTGGGCTTCCGGCACGGTCAGCACGCCGCCGACCGAGTCGAACAGGGCCGAGACGCCCTCGAGCTGCGGGACCGTGACGAACCGGCCCTTGGCCAGCGCCGTCACCCCCGCGCCGACCAGTGCCGCCGCGTTCGGCATCGCCCGGACCACCGGCGTTCCGGCCGGCAGCTTCGACTCGAAATACGAGACGCTGATCCCCGCCGCTACGGTGACGAACACCTGCTCGGCGCTGTCGCTCTCGGACGCGGCGGCCGCCTTCGCCAGCTCCGCCATCACGGGCTCCACATCGCCGGGCTTGACCGCGACCACGACGAAGGATGCGTTCTCCACCGCGTCGGCCACCGAAGTGATCAACACCGAGTAGGTGTCGGCCAGATACTGGGCGCGCTCCGGAACGCGTTCGGCGACCACCAGGTCTTTCACCTGCCGGCCCGCGCGGAGCAGACCCGACAGCAGTGCCTCCCCGATGCTGCCGCCACCGATGATCGCGATTCTTGCCATGCCCGACAGCATCGCAGACAGCGGCGGCTACCCGGCGGCAGGGACCAACGCCAATTGGCGGGCTTGCACCACCAGGCGACCCAGGCTGTCGACGACCGTGTGGTCCTCGTCGAACCAGTCGTGCCCGATCTCGGTGCACGTCGCGATGATTCGCAGCCACCCGTCGGCGGGCAGTCCGCGCAGGAAGGCGGTCAGCTGGACGGTGGGAGCCCAGCCGGTGCGCTCCACGGCGAAGGTGACCGGCGCCGACAGATCCCCGCACATGAGCGCGAACAGCGCGTCGGGAGCCACGCCCCGCGGGCGCGCCCACATCTGGATCACCGGCGGGCCACCGTCAGCGGACGGCCCCAGGGTCGACAGCACCGGACGCACATCGCAGCCTTCGCCGAGGTGCACCAGGCCGGCCAACGGATGCCCGGGCCCGATCGGCGCGATGTCGTCGGGGGGCTCGGGCGCCATCAGGCCCACGACAGGGTTGGCTGACAGCAGCGGCTTGGCATCACCGTCGGGCGGAAAATGTTCCGGCTCGCCGAGGTTGACCACGGCGTGCACCGCGGTGCGGTCGCCCTGGGTGAGCTCGACGTCGACGACGCTGATCCGGCGGCCGCGCTTACGGATCGAGGTCACCAACCGCATCGGGCCCGGATCGGGGGCCCACAGGAAGTTCGCCGAAACCGCGACGGGTTGCTGGGCCGGTTCGAAGCCGGCCGGCGACTCTGCGCCGCAGGCGGTGCGGGCGGCGTTGGCGCAAAGCGCCAGCATCGCGCCGCCGTGCACCTTCGGACCGATGGTCCAGTGCTTGTTGAGCTCACCCTCAAAGACGCCGGGGTCAACCTGCCGCAAGGCCATCGCGGTGGTGAATAACGCGTTCATGGTCTCCTGGGTTATCAGCGCAGCAGGTGTGTGCGGGCGAACTGCAACGATTCGGCGAGCATGCTTTCGCGCTCACTGGCGCTGCGCGCGCTGGATGTGGACACCTCCAGGATGACGTGGCCGGCGAAGTGGCTGCCGGCCAGCATCTGACACACCTCGGCGGTGGGCTGGGTGCCATGTCCGGGCACCAGGTGCTCGTCGGCGGGCAGGCCGCTGCCGTCGCACAGGTGCAGGTGGACCAACCCGCCCCCCATCCGCTGCGCCATGTCCAGCGAGTCGGTGCCCGCGGTCGACGTGTGGGACAGGTCCAGCGTGTAGTGCGTGTGGTTGCCGTCCAGCGGGTCGTACGAGGGCGCGAACGCAGATATCGCCGGCCCCGGGCCGCCGCCACGCCGGCGCATCCGCTCCCGCGATTGGCCGGATCCGAAGAACCGGTCCGCCCGGAACGGGAACATGTTTTCCACCGCGACCATCACGTCGCTCGACGCTTCCAGCTCGGCGACCTGGTCGCTGAATCCGTCGGCGTACCGACGCTGCCAGCGAAACGGCGGGTGCACGACCACCGTCTGCGCGCCGAGTTGCTCTGCCGCCCGCACGCTGCGGTCCAGCTTGGAGATCGGGTTGGCGCCCCACACCCGCTGCGAGATGAGCAGGCAGGGCGCGTGCACGGACAAGACCGGTACGCGATAGCGGCGGGACAGCTTCTGGACGGCGTCGATGTCCTGGCTGACCGACTCGGCCCACACCATCAGCTCGACGCCGTCGTAGCCGAGCCGGGCCGCATACTCGAATGCGGCCTCGGCCCGCAATGGGTACACCGAAGCCGTCGAAAGTCCGACTTTGATAGCTGGGCGCAACGGTCTGTGTGGTCCCGGATCCGCCTAGCCCGACTGCAGCGACAGCGCCAAGGGGCCCAGGGTGATCAGCGACCCCACCGCGACCGCGATCAACGTGCTGGCGATGTCCTCGGTCTTGCGCACCACCCGAACGCCGGCCACCAGGCCCAGGATCACCAGCACCGAGAGCACCAAGGCCACGATGCTGTTCCAGCGCCACAACTGGTCGAAGGCGACGAACAATCCCGCGCCGAAAGCGACGGCCAGAATCGACTGGAACACGACCAGGCTGCCGCGCCACAGCGACTCGAGCCTGCCCTGCGCCGGGTGGACGTCGGTGGCCGCGTCCGCGCGCACGGTCGCGCCGTCGAGGTGATCCTCCTCGCGCTCCTCGTCCGCTACGAATCCGGTGGCCAGCGGGTCTGCGTCGTCTTCGGCCTCGTCGGTCTCGGTGCGCAGGAAGGATCGCACGTATGCCGAGTCCTCCAGTGCGGGTTCGGCGTCGCGGACCTCCGAATCCATCACGTCCACCGGGAGATCGCTGTAGTGGTCCAGCGGGTCGGGATTCATGCCCTCGGCACCGGACTGCCCGGTGCCGTTGGTCTCCCCCGCCTCGACGTGGCTCAGGGGGCGCGGGTACGCGCTGCGCTCAGGCCCGGCCGCCTTGCTGGGTTGCGACGGCGACTTGGGCCAGCGCGGCTCCGGCTGCGACCAGTACGCGGTGGCGGGCTTTTCCTCGGTTTGCTGCTCGGAGGCGGCGACGACGGGTTCGGCGCTGGGCCGTTCGGCCGTGCGGGGGTCCTCTTGGTCGTCACGGATGACCGGAATCTCGCCGGTCAGCTCAGCGACGGTCACCGCGTCGCTGTCGCCGCGCCGCCGGCGCCGGCGCCGCGTGACTGCCGGCGCGCCGATGGTTCCGTTCTTGGCCAGCAGTTCGGCCACCGAGATCGGCCGAGTGCCGGGGCTGTCGGTCTCAGAATGTGGTCCGGTCATGCTTTGTCGCCTCTCGATCGGTTCCCGTCCCGATCACCTGCCTGGCCTCCAGCATCGCGCACGGAACGCTTCATGAGGGGTGTTCCGTCGGCTTCGCTGTCGAGTTTGCGCAAGATGAGACCTTCCCGTAATGCCCACGGGCAGATATCCACCGATTCAATCGACAGCGCTCGCATGCTCGCCTCCGCCACCAGCGCACCCGCCACGATCTGCGGCGCCCGCTCGGCGCTCACCCCTTCCAGTTCTGCCCGGTCAGCGGTCGTCATCCTAGAGATGAAAGATATGAGTTGCCTGAGGCCGTTTGCTGTGAGCGTCCTCTTCGCCCGCGGGCCGGCCGCCGACGGCGCCGCGCCGGTGAGCCGTGCCAGGGAGCGGAACGTCTTGGAGGTTGCCACCGCCAGGTCGGGGGCACCGGCTTCCAGCACGGTCACGGCGGCATCGGCGAGCTCGGCGTCCAGCCAGTCCCGCAGCATCCCCACCCGGCGCCGGCCGGGCGGATCGTCGGGCAGCCATTCGCGGGTCAATCGGCCGGCACCCAGCGGCAGCGACAGGGCAACCTCGGGCTCCTCGTCGACGCCGCTGGACATTTCCAGCGAGCCGCCGCCGATGTCGAGGTTGATGATCCGCCCCGCACTCCACCCGTACCAGCGGCGCACGGCCAGAAAGGTCAGCCGCGACTCGTCGACGCCACTGAGAGCCTCCAGCTCGACACCGGTTTCTTTGCGGATGCGGGTGAGCACGTCGTCGGAGTTCACCGCGTCACGCAGGGCGGACGTGGCAAAGGCCATCAGCTCGGCGCAGCCCGAGCTGTCCGCGATCTTGGCGAACTCGTCGATCGTGGAGATGAGTTTCTCGGCGCCGCGCTTGGTGATCTTGCCGGAGCTGTCGATGGACTCGGCGAGGCGCAGCGTGGCCTTGGTCGAACTCATGGGCGTGGGATGCCCACCACGGTGCGCATCAACCACAAGCAGATGCACCGTGTTGCTGCCCACGTCGAGCACGCCCAATCGCACGGGAAACAACCTAGTCGGCGAAGATGCTGCCCGCTGTGGAGGTTGCCGATGTTGCGGCGTCGGGCCCCGAGTGTCAGCAAGCCGAAGAGCCGGAAGCGTCGACTAACGTGGACCCGTGGCGAATCCTTATCCGGAGCCGGGGCACGAGGTCGAACTCGACTTCGCCCGTGAGTGGGTGGAGTTCTACGACCCGGACAATCCCGAGCACCTGATCGCGGCGGACCTCACCTGGTTGTTGTCGCGCTGGACATGCGTGTTCGGCACACCCGCTTGCCACGGCACGGTGGCCGGCCGCCCAGACGACGGATGCTGTTCGCACGGGGCGTTCTTATCCGACGACGACGACCGTGCCCGGCTCGACGACGCCGTGCAGCAGCTGACCGACGAAGACTGGCAGTTCCGCGAAAAGGGCTTGGGCCGCAAGGGATATCTGGAGCTCGACGAGCACGACGGGCAGGCCCAGTACCGCACCCGCAAACACAAGGACGCCTGCATCTTCTTGAACCGGCCCGGCTTCCCCGCCGGCACCGGGTGCGCGCTGCACAGCAAAGCCCTCAAGCTGGGCGTCGCGCCGTTGACCATGAAGCCCGATGTCTGCTGGCAGTTGCCCATCCGGCGCAGCCAGGAGTGGGTGACGCGGCCCGACGGCACCGAAATCCTCAAAACCACTGTCACCGAATACGATCGGCGCGGCTGGGGCTCCGGGGGTGCCGACCTGCATTGGTACTGCACCGGCGACCCCGGCGCCCATGTCGGCGCCAAGCAGGTGTGGGAGAGCATGGCCGATGAGCTCACCGAGCTGCTCGGCGCCAAGGCCTACGCGGAACTGGCGGCGATGTGCAAGCGCCGCAGCAAGTTGGGGCTCATCGCGGTCCATCCGGCGACTCGCCTCGCCGAGTAACTTCAGTCTTGTTGTACGACAACACCATTCGCTGTGCGCTGGCGTGCAGGTAGTCCTCCACCGCCGCGGCCGCCCCATCCTCGTCGCCCGACAGCACGGCGTCGGTGATGGCACTGAGGCCGGCTACCACGGGCGCGGCGTCGTCATAAGCGGCGGTGAGGTCGTGCTCTCGGCCGCCGAAGGCGTGCTCGACCCAGCGGTACAGCAACACCAGCGCGCGGTTGCGGCTGTGATGGATGAGCACCCGGAAGTAGGCGAGGTCGGCAGCCTGGCGCGCGGCCGCGCTGTCGGCCTCGCGAACCGCGGCCAACGCGGCGCGTAGGGCCTCGGCATCCCCGCGGGCGCCGTGTCGCGCGGCCGAACGGCCGATCAGCGGGCCCAGGGCCGCCCGGATTTCGAACAGTTCCACCAGGAACTCGGGGCCCAGTTTGCGGACCAGCGCCTCGACGACCGCGGGGTGGGTGAGCGCCTGCGGGTCGGCGACCACGTTGCCGCTGCCGTGGCGGGCCTCGATCAGGCCCATCTGCTGCAGCCTGGCCAGACCCTGCCGCAGCGACGTGCGGTTGACACCGAGCTGTTCGGCCAGTTCGCGCTCGGGCGGCAACGCCGATCCCGGCGGAAACGCCCCGTCGAGGATGGCGTCGGTGATGGACGCGGCGATCTGTTCATCGACGCGTTGGCGGTCGGGCGGGCGCAGCGGAGTTGACTGGTTCATTGGCTCAACCAATATAGTGGACGGACCCACGGAAGGTGAGCAATGGACGGCGAGATGCGATCGGCGGCGGCCCCGCGCTGGCGCGGCAAGGCCGGGCGCCTGGAGGTCTGGTACGCCACCCTCTCGGATCCGGTGACGCGCGCCGGCCTATGGGTGCACTGCGAGACGGTGGCCCCGCTGGCCGGCGCCGACGATGCCTACGCGCACGGCTGGGCCACCTGGTTTGCCCCCGACGGGCCGCCACGCACCGAGCGGTTCGGGCCCGTGCCCGCCCGGCCCGCCGCCGGCCCCTGGTGGTTCGACGCCGAGGGCGTGCGCGTGGGTGACGAACGGCTGAGCGGACGCGCCGGGTCACTCGCCTGGGATCTGTCCTGGACCGACACCGGCGCACCGCTGTGGACGTTTCCCCGCGCCGCCTGGGAGCGCGAGCTGCTGCCGGGCGCCCAGGTCGTCCTGGCCCCCACCGCCGACTTCACCGGCTCACTGACCATCAACGACGCCGCCGCGCGCATCGAGGGGTGGCGCGGCGGCGTCGCCCACATCTACGGGCACGGCAATGCCAAACGCTGGGGATGGGTCCATGCCGACCTCGGCAATGGCGACGTGTGCGAGGCGGTCACCGCCGTATCGCACAAGCCGGGCCTGAACAGGCTGGCGCCGCTGGCGTTCGTTCGATTTCGGATCGACGGAAAGGATTGGCCTGCAAGCCCTTTAACAAGCCGCCTGCCGTCACTGCGGATGCGCACGACGCTCGGCGTGGCGCACTGGCAGCTGGAGGGACGCATCGGCGGTCGCCGGGTGCTCATCCGGATCGACCAGCCGGCGGAGCGGTGCGTGAGCCTGCAATACACCGATCCCGACGGCGGCAAGGCGGTGTGCACCAACACCGAACAAGCCGACGTCCACATCGAGATCGACGACCGGCACTGGTCGGTGCTGGGCACCGGGCATGCCGAGGTGGGCTTGCGCGGCCGCGCGGCACCCGACGTCAACGAAAGGATTCCGAAATGAGCTTTCTGCTGGACCCACCACTGCTATTTGCCTCCGGCGTGCTCATCGAGCGGCGGCTGCCCGCCGACCGTCGCGATGTCGCCGAGGCCGCCACGCTGGGTGTCTTCTTCGGCGGGTCGTTCGGGCTGTACAACAACGTCCCCGGATTGGGATTGTTGTGGCGGCCCTTCCGTGCCCGCAATGGTCGCGACTTCATGTGGAACAGCGGGGTTTTCGGCGTGAATACCGCTGAAGCGGACTGGCCCCTGCACGCCGCGGCGGGCGCCATCTTCGCCACCTATCCGTTCTTCATCAAGATGGGCCGCCGGCTCGCGCGGGTGATATGAGCCTGGTCGCGTCGTTCGGGAGCGCCCTACTACCGGAGGAATATGGCGGCCCGACACCGCCCGAGCTGACCGATCGCGTCGAGCGATATCTGCGGCAGCTGCCGACGACATCGCGGGTCGCGATGCGCGCCGGGATGTTCGCGCTGGCCGCGGCGAGCTACGTCACCACCGGCCGGTCACTGCCCCGGCTCGGCCCCGATCGGCGCGAGCAGGTGGTGCGGCGCGTCGCCGCGCTGAGCCCAGACGCCGGCGCGGCCGTCGAGGCCATGAAGGCGGTTGTGCTCTTGGCCAACGGCGCGGAAACCTATGCGCCGGAACTGCTTTCGCATGCCAAAGAGCACGGAACGGCCCGGCGCGACGCGACGTTGAACGTCGTCTCCTCGGCCGAGAGCGGTTCGGTCGTCACCGCGGATGCGGTGATTGTGGGGTCCGGTGCCGGCGGCGCGATGGTGGCCCGCACCCTGGCGCGGGCCGGGCTGGACGTCGTCGTTCTCGAGGAGGGGCGCCGGTGGACGGTCGAAGAATTCCGCACCACTCATCCCATCGACCGCTACGCCGGGTTGTACCGCGGCGGCGGGGCCACCATCGCCCTCGGACGTCCGTCAGTCGTGCTGCCCATCGGGCGGGCGGTCGGCGGCACCACGGTGGTGAACTCCGGCACCTGCTACCGCCCGCCGGCAGAAGTGCAGCGGCGCTGGCGTGACGAGTTCGGGCTCGCCCTGGCCGATTCGGACCGGCTGACCGAGCGCCTCGACGACGTCGAGCACACCCTGCGGGTCGCCCCGGTGCCGCTGGAAGTCATGGGCCGCAACGGGCGGCTGCTGCTGGACGCCGCCGCCACACTGGGCTGGCGGGCGGCGCCCATTCCGCGCAACGCGCCGGGCTGCGAAGGCTGTTGCCAGTGCGCGATCGGCTGTCCCCGCAATGCCAAGTTCGGCGTGCACCTCAACGCGCTGCCCGAGGCGTGCGCGGCGGGTGCGCGGATCATCTCCGATGCCCGCGTCGAGCGGGTGTTGCATCGGCACGGGCGCGCCCGGGGAGTGCGGGCCCGCCGGGCCGACGGCACGGCCCTGGACGTCCTGGCCGACACGGTACTCGTGGCGGCCGGCGCCACCGAAACGCCAGGGCTGTTGCGGCGGAGCGACTTCGGTGCGCATCCGCGGCTCGGCCGCAACCTGGCGCTGCATCCGGCGACAATGCTCGCCGGACGTTTCGAGGACGACGTCGTCGCCTGGCACGGGGTGCTGCAAAGCGCCGCGGTTCACGAGCTTCACGAATCACACGGCGTGCTGATCGAGGCGACATCGACCCCACCCGGCATGGGTTCGATGGTGTTTCCCGGCTATGGCGCCGAGCTGCTCGGCTGGCTGGACACCGCACCCCGGGTGGCGACGTTCGGTGCGATGGTGGCCGATCGCGGCGTCGGCTCGGTGTCCTCGGTGCGTGGTGAAACGCTGGTGCGCTACAACATCTCCCGCGCCGACATCGCCAAGCTCGTCGTCGCAATCGAGGCCATGGGCCGGCTGTTGTTCGCGGCGGGCGCGACCGAGGTGCTCACCGGTTTACCGGGGGCGACGACGGTGACGTCGCTGCCCGCCCTGCAGGACGCCCTGCGCCGTTGCGACCCAAAAGGCTTGCACCTGGCCGCCTTTCACCCGACCGGCACGGCCGCAGCCGGTGTCGACGCTCAGCTCTGTCCGGTCGACGAGACCGGGCGGCTGCGCGGCGTGGACGGGGTATGGGTCGCCGACGCCTCGATCCTGCCGAGCTGCCCGGAGGTCAACCCGCAGGTGTCGATCATGGCGCTGGCGTTGGGCGTGGCCGACGAAGTGCTGAGCGCACGCAGCTGATCGAGCGCCAGACCTGTCACCGTTGCCATGAGCGCCTCCTGGAACGTGCGCCCCGGCGCAGTGGCCTCGACGCTCAAAGCCGTTGAAGGCAGCGCCGGTTCGACCTGCGGGGCGGTCGCCGTCCAGGCCGCCGGCACGGACAGCGAACCGAGCGAGGCCGCCTCGCCGACCCCTGCGGACGGCGCGCCAACCCCGGACGAGGGGTGGAGCGGCCACTGCATGTCGCCTCTTGCCACGATTTACCTACCCTGAACCGGCGGCTGCCAGGTCGGCGCCCGAAATGGTTCGAGCCCACTCCAACAACCCATCCGCGTCGAGCTGAGGCTGAATGCCTGCGGTACCCGCCAGGCCTGGCGAGGCCAGCCCGCCTACCGCGACCCCCAATGCGCCCGGCGAGCTGGGGATGGGGGTGACGGAGGCGATGCTGACGGTGCCGAAGACGTTGGTGATGGACGCGCCGGCGGGGCCGGCGATAGCGGTGGCGGTGTTCCCGAAGGTTTCGATGGCGACCTGTTCCCCGCCGACAACGGGGAGCGTGGCCGAGCCGTTGACGAGGCTGACCAGGACCTCCTGGAACGATCCCGGGGTGAGGACGAGTGGGGCGGAGTCGGCAGTGACGTCAACACCGCTAGGAATCAGAACACCGCCCTCGGAACAGTCGATCAACGTGTGAATTGTGCTGCCCGGGTTGACGATAACGGAGCCGAAACTGATCAGATTTGTTCCGGAGCCCGTGATCGTGATCGAGCCGCTGTTGACGGACATGCCGGTGTCGGTGCCGATGGCGATGGTGTCACCCGGCGCGACGGTGACGGTTTCGCCGGGAGCGACGGGCCCGACGGTGTCGGCGGTGGTGGAGCTGAGGGTGTGCATCGTGGTGTTGGTCGAGGCCACCTGCTGTGTGACGTTGCCGGCGGCCTGCGCCACCGGCTGGGCCTGGGCGCCCTGCGCCGCCGGGTTGGTGGTCTGCGGCGGCTCGTCGAACGGGGTCAGGGTGCTGGCGGTCTCGGACGCGGCGGCATACCCATACATCGCCGTGGCGTCTTGTACCCACATCTGCATGTATTGGGCTTCGGTGGCCGCGATCGCCGGGGCGTTCTGGCCGAAGAAATTGGTCGCGATCAGCGCCAGCAGCTGCACCCGGTTGGCCGCGATCACCGGCGGGGGCACCGTCATCGCGAACGCCGCCTCATAGGCCGCGGCCGCCGCGTAAGCCTGGGCGGCGGTCTGCGCGGCCTGAGCAGCGGCAGTCGACAGCCATTCCACATAGGGGGTGGCCGCGGCCGTCATGAGCAGCGACGAGGGGCCGGACCACGCCTGGCCGGTCAGTCCGGCCAGCTCGGCCGCATAGCCGCCGGCGGTGGACTCCAGCTCGGCGGCCAGCGCGTCCCAACCGGCCGCCGCCGCGAGCATCGGCCCCGCCCCCGGGCCTGCATACATCAGCCCGGAGTTGACCTCCGGAGGCAGCGACGCAAAGTCCATGTCGTCAGTCCTCTCCGCGGCAGCCGGCAGGGGTTGTTTTCAACACCCATAGAATAGTTTTTCAACGGCCATAGAATAACGCCGGCGGTGTTCGGGCACCAGCGATTGGCACAAACGGCGGGGGAAACTCGAGCCGTGTCCGGGTTAGACGGTCGGCGTCGCGTGCTACGTCTGCGGATCCGGCGCGATCGCGTGCCGCGGCTGGTACAGCAGTGCACGGACCAGCGGGCGCGGCCCGACCGACCGAAGCATCTGACTGGCTGGGCGGACTCGTACCCGCTTCGGCCACCAGAACCAACGTCCCATCACCGTCATGATCGACGGCGTGATGAGTGATCGGACGACGAAGGTGTCGAACATCAAGCCGAGCCCGATCGTCGTGCCGAACTGGCCGATCGCCCGCAGATCGCTGGTGATCATCGTGGCCATGGTGACGGCGAACACCAGACCGGCCGCGGTCACCACCGGGCCGGTCAGACCCATCCCGCGGATGAGTCCGGTCTTCAGGCCGGCACCGATCTCCTCTTCGATTCGGGACACCAGCATCAGGTTGTAGTCCGACCCCACCGCCAAGAGCACAATCAACGCGAATTCTGTTGCCACCCAATGCAACTGGAAATGCAGAAGGTGCTGCCAGATCAGTGTCGAGAACCCGAACGCCGCCCCCAGCGACATCACGATCGTGCCGACGATCACGCCGGCGGCGACCAACGCGCGGGTGACTATCACCATGATGATGAAGATGAGCACGATCGAGGCCACCCCGGCGATCATCAGGTCGAACTTCGCGCCGTTGGCGATGTCGTAAAACGTTGCGGCCGTACCGCCGAGGTAAATGTCGGCGTTTTGCAGCGAGGTGAGTTTCAGCGCCTCCTTGGCTGCTTGGCGCTCCTTGTCGACGGACGAGATTCCCTGCGTCGTCGCCGGATCCACTGCATGGGTGATGATGAAGCGAGCGGCCTTGCCGTCCGGTGACACCATCAAACGCAATCCCAGCTGGAAGTCCGGGTTGTCGAAAATCTCGGGCGGCAGGTAGAAGAGGCTCTCGATCTGAGAGTCGTTGAAGGACTTGCCCATCACGGCGTTGGTATCGGTCAGCCGGTCGAACTGATCGATCAGATTGTCGAAGGTGCTGTAGATGGTCAGCGTCGTGTCGCGGATCGATTTCGAGACAGCGATGTTCTCGGGAATGATCGCCAGCAATTCGCGGGTGGCCGCAGCCGTGTTGGTGAGGTCGCTGGTGAGGGCGTGAAACTTTTCGGCCAGTTGATCGAACCCGTCCAAGGCGTCGAACAGGCTTCGTAACGACCAGCAAATCGGGATGTCGTAGCAGTGCCTCTCCCAGTAGAAGTAACTGCGGATCGGTCTCCAGAAGTCGTCGAAATCCGCGATGTGGTCCCGGATCTCGTCCGTGATGGCCGCCGTCTCCCCCGTGGTTTTCGAGCTGTCGTCCGCGGCGTCCGCGAGCTTCTGGGTCACCGCGTACTGGCGCTCCAACAGGGCGATCTGGGTGTCGAGGAAGCCCGTGATTTTCTTGATATCGCCGACGCGGGCCTTCAGGTAATTGAGGTTGTCGCGGATCGGCGCGGTTTGCACACTGAGCTGGAACGGAACGGATCCGTCTTGGATCGGCGGCCCGAGGGGTCTGGTGATGCTCTGCACCCGTTCGATGCCGGGCACCCGGAAGATGGCTCCGGCAATCTTGTCCAGGACCAGCATGTCGGTGGGATTGCGCAGATCGTGGTCCGATTCGATCATCAGCAGGTCCGGGTTCAGGCGGGCCTGGGTGAAGTGTTGATCGGCCGCGTCATACGCCTGAACCGAGGACGCACTCTTCGGTAGGTAGTACAGGTCGTTGTAGCGCGGGTTGAAGCCCATCAAGCCCAGGGCGCCGACGATCGCCAGGATGACGGAGGTGGCGAGGATGGGTGCCGGCCATCGCACGATTGCGGTCGCCAGGCGGCGCCACCGGGTGTAGTTGAACTTTCGCTTCGGATCGAAAAGACCGAAGCCGCTAGCGAATGCGATCAGTGCCGGGGTGAGGGTCACCCCGGCGGCCACCACCACCAGCAGACCGATCGCGCACGGAAACGCCAGCGAACTGAAATAGGGCAGCCTGGTGAAATGCAGACATGCCAGCGCCCCGACGATCGTCAAACCCGAACCCAGCACTACCTTGCTGACCCCGGCGAAGGTGTCGTAGTAGGCGGCTTCGCGGTCTAGTCCCCGTTCGCGGGCCTCCTGGTAGCGGCCGACCATGAAGATCGCGTAGTCGGTACCCGCGGCGATCGCCAATGCCGTCAGCAGGTTGACGGCAAAGGTGGAAAGCCCCATGATGCCCGTGTCGCCCAGCAGCGACACCACGCCTCGGCCGGTGGCCAGTCCGACGAACAGAATCACCATCGTCAGCAGCACAGTGCCGATGGACCGATAGACGAACATCAGCATGACCGCGATGATGACGATGGTGATGATCGTCATCTTGAACAGGCTCGCGTTGCCCACGACGATCGTGTCGTCGGTCAGGGCTCCCTGACCCGCGACGTAGGCCTTGACCCCAGGCGGCGGCTTCGAGTCCGCGACGATCTTGCGAACCGCGTCAACCGACTTGTCGCCGACGGCGCCGCCCTGGTCACCGCGCAGGTTGACCTGGACGTAGGCGGACTTGTGGTCATAGCTCTCGACACCCGAAGCCGTAAACCGCTGCCCCCAGAAATTCAGCGCGTGCTCGACGTGTTCGGTGTCCTGCTTCAGCTTCTTGACCAGATCGTCGTAATACCGGTGAGCGTCCTCGCCGAGAGGCTTGTCACCGACCAGGGTCACCAGGACGAGGTTGTCGGAGTCGTACTCCTTGAATTTCTCCCCGATGTGCTTCATCCCGGTCACCGACGGCGCGTCGGACGGGGAGAGCGGCACCGAGACGTCCTCGGCGACCTTCTCCAACTGTGGGACGAAGACATTGACGCCGACCGCGATCAGCAGCCAGGTCACGACGATCGGCAGCGCCAGAACGCGGATGGTGCGGGCCAGTCGCGGTTTGCGCTCGACTTCGGTGCGTTGCGCGACGGGGATTTCGTCCGTGTCGCTCGTGTCGTCGGTCATGCGGACTTGTCCAAGCAGGAGACCTGCGCGTCACGGGTGTTGACCTGTTCTTGATCGACCAATTTGCCGTCGACGGTGATCCGGCAGCCGATGGAGGGTCCGTCACCCTGGGCCACGACGTAGGCGAAGATGCCGGGCATCTCGGCGACGATCGTCTGCGACCACGGCAACGTGGTGAAGTTCGCCTTCTGCGGTTGTGCGTCCGCATCCATCCAGTTGACGACGCCGGTCGTCCCGGGCGGTCCCAGGATCTCGTAGATGGCGGTCTTGGCCGCGTACGGCGGGGTCGCATCGCGCGGATCGGGCTTGGGCAGGCCGGGTCCCGGGAAGACGCCGCTGAGTCGGTCCACCGCCACGCCGCCGATCACCGCTGCCACGACCACGACCAGCGCGACCCATCCCCGCTTGAGAAGAGTCAACACCGTTCCCCCCGACCACGATTGCCCGACGGGCTGATGTTAAGACACTTCATCTGTTCAGGCATTTCGTCGCGTGCGCCACGGCTATCCCGAACGCCATGGTTGCCGAATTAATTCCTGCGGTGCGCCGTCGTGTCGTAACGATGTCGCCGCCCTGGCCGTGACCGCACCGCTCGTCGTACCACACCTGATCCGTTTTCTCCGCGACGACGCGGCACCATGGTGGTCACTCGCGTGTGCATGGCAACAACCGTGTTGCCAAGGCGAAAGACACTCGGGACGGTAGCTTTCGCCGGAGACACGGAAACGCTCTGCCCTGCAGGCTAATTCGTTGCGAGGCGCCGATTTACCGCCTATTGGCCTGTTGCGCGGTCGATTTCATCGAGATGACCGCGCAGTGGTGTCGATTGCGGCGCAAGCGGCAACGGACCGACTGAATTAGTTTCAGAAAGTAATTCGCTGGCGCAGACGCCTTTGCGTCGAATACACCCGGGTGCGATTTGTCGATCTGAAACCGGCACCGATTTGGGGCCGTGGCGCGTACCCTGACCGATATGGCCACCAAGACCAAGGTCAGGACCTGCGTACATTGCGGCCACACGTTCGATCCGAGCGACCGACACCGCGACCTGTCCGATCCGGGCTGGCTTCCGGCCGCGTCAATTTATTGTTCGCATGAATGCAGTGACCGGTTCCATTGCGATATGGCGCATTGCTGCTCGACCCGCGCGAAAGAAAAGACTCGTCGCAAAGGCGCCAAGGCGGCGCGGTAATCCGCGCTTCGACCGAATCTTTCGGCACGAAAGCCGGATATTCCCGGCTATCGAGCCTGCACTGTTCGGGCCGGTCTAGCCCTCGAGCTTGTAGCCCAGCCCCCGCACGGTCACCAGGTGGACGGGGTTGGCCGGGTCGGCTTCGATCTTGGACCGCAACCGCTTGACGTGGACGTCGAGCGTCTTGGTGTCGCCGACGTAATCGGCGCCCCACACCCGGTCGATCAACTGTCCGCGCGTCAACACCCGACCGCTGTTGCGCATCAGGTACTCCAGCAAGTCAAACTCCTTGAGCGGCAACGTGATCGTATCGCCGTTGACTGAGACGACGTGTCGCTCGACGTCCATCCGTACCGGTCCGGACTCGAGCACACCGTCGCTGATTTCGGAATCGTCGTCACCGCCACGGCGGAGCACCGCGCGGATCCGTGCGATCAGCTCACGCGCCGAATACGGCTTGGTCACATAGTCATCGGCGCCCAGCTCCAACCCGACGACCTTGTCGATCTCGCTGTCGCGTGCGGTCACCATGATCACCGGCACGCTGGAACGAGCGCGGAGCTGCTTGCACACGTCGGTCCCCGACATGCCGGGCAGCATCAGATCGAGCAGCACGATGTCGGCGCCCCCACGATCGAACTCGGCCAACGCGGCTTGCCCATCGGTTACGACCGTGGCCTCGAAGCCCTCCTTGCGCAACAGGAATGCCAGCGGATCGGCCAGCGACTCCTCGTCCTCCACGATCAGCACACTGGTCATGCGCGCCACTCCTTCTCATCGCGATGCTCTGCATCGTCGTAAGCGCGGGTCATCGACTTAGTTCTTCCTCTCGTTGTGACCTGTTGGGCCGCACGTCGCGACCCGGCGGTTGCTCGGGTTGTTCGTCATTGTCCGTGTAGGCCGGAATCGACAGCGTGAATGTCGATCCGGTTCCCGGCTTGCTCCACACGCCGATGCTGCCGTTGTGGTTGGCCGCGACATGCTTGACGATGGCCAGGCCCAGCCCACTGCCGCCAGTGGCGCGCGAGCGTGCCTTGTCCCCCCGGAAGAACCGCTCGAAGACCCGCTCCTGGTCTTCCAACGCGATCCCGATGCCACGGTCGGTGACGGCGATCTCGATGTTGTCGCCGCGGCGCCGGCGGCTGATCGAGACCGGCGAACCGGGCGGCGAATAGGCGATCGCGTTGGACACCAGGTTGGCCAGCGCGGTGACCAGAAGCGTTTCGTCGCCCAGCACCCGCAAGCCGCTGGGCGCATCGGTGCGAATCTCGATATGCGCGTTGTCGGCCGCCACCTTGTGGCGTGAAATCGCCTCGGATACAACGGTATCCACGTCGACCTCGGTCACGTTGGGTAACCGCTCCGCGCCCTGCAGCCGGGACAGCTCGATCAGCTCGGCGACCATGTCCCCCAGCCGGTTGGCTTCGACGAGCACCCTCTCGGCAAAGCGGCGAACGGTTTCGGGGTCGTCGGCGGACGCCAACAGGGCCTCGGCGAGCAGGGCCATGGCGCCGACCGGGGTCTTGAGCTCGTGGCTGACGTTGGCCACGAAATCGCGCCTGGTCGCCTCCATGCGCGCATAGTCGGACTGGTCGTGGGCGAACACCACGGCGAACCGGCGGTCCTCTTCGCTGAGCAGCCGGGCCTGCCCGTGCACCGAGAGCCCGGACCGGCCCGCCGCCCGTTTGGCCGGCCGCAGGTCGAATTCGACGTCGACCCCGCTCAGCGCCTGCTGGGCCGCCTCCCACGCCTGGTCGTCAAGCTGCCGGTCGCGCACCAGGCCCAGTTCCCTGGCCCGGTCGTTGAGGTAGACGACGTCGCGGTGGGAATCCACCACCGCGACTCCAAGCGGCATCAGCGCGACGATGCGTTGCAGCATCTGCGCGACGGTGATCCCGGTCCATTCGGTGGTCGCTCGCTGCCGGCGAGCTTTCGGCGACAGCCGGGTCCCGGCTGCTACCCCTATGGCCAGCCCCAGCACGGACAAGACCCCGGCCAGCAACAGCGCCGAGAACACAGTCACATAGCAAATCCTACAAATCTTCCTGAACGCCGCCCTAGCGGAACGAGGCCAAAATCGGACAAGTCACACTTTGCGCTTCAGGTGTTCGACTCCCGTTAACGCGATGTTCGGCAAACAGGCCTTTAAAACTCGCCGTAGCCACCCGGCCCGGCGTTACCCGCGCCCCTGGCTGGCAACCGCCGCCGCGCCCGCGGCGGCCGCCTCCGGGTCGAGGTAGGTGCCGCCCGGCACCACCGGTTGCAGGTCGGCGTCCAGGTCGTAGCGCAGCGGAACGCCGGTCGGGATGTTCAGCCCGACGACATCGTCGTCGGACATCTGGTCGAGGTACTTGACCAGGGCCCGCAGCGAATTGCCGTGCGCGACGATCAACACCGTCTTGCCGCTGCGCAGGTCCGGGACGATGACGTCGGTGAAGTACGGCAGGAACCGGACCACCACGTCAGCCAGGCATTCGGTCAGCGGGCCGCCGCCGATGTTGGCGTACCGGGGGTCGGTGTCCTGGCTGAACCGGCTACCCCTCTCGATCGGCGGGGGCGGCGTGTCGTAGCTGCGCCGCCAGGCCATGAACTGCTCGTCGCCGTAGCGGGCCTTGGTCTCGGCCTTGTCCAGCCCCTGCAGCGCCCCGTAGTGCCGTTCGTTGAGCCGCCAGCTGCGCCGCACCGGGATCCACAGCCGGTCGACGGCGTCCAGCGTCAGGTGCGCGGTGGTGATCGCGCGGCGCAGCAGCGAGGTGTAGAGGACGTCGGGCAACAGGTTCTGTTCGGCCAGCAGCTCCCCGCTGCGCACCGCCTCGGCCCGGCCCTTTTCGGTCAGCCCGACGTCCACCCAACCGGTGAACAGGTTCAGGGCATTCCAGTCGCTCTCGCCGTGGCGCAGCAGCACCAGCGTGGCAGTGTCTCCCATGCGGGCTAGCTTATTCGTCGTCTTCGTCGATACTTGCTCGACTTCTCCTCATCGCGCTTCGCGCTCTGCATCGTCGTCTTCGTCGATACTTGCTCGACTTCTCCTCATCGCGCTTCGCGCTCTGCATCGTCGTCTTCGTCGATCAGGTGAGCGAACGCCTCGAGGTTCTTCAGCGATTCGCCGCGGGACACCCGCCACTCCCACTCTTTCTGTATCGACGAACGAAAACCCAACTCCAGCAACGTATTGAAGTCCGAATCCACCGCTTCGAGCACCTGCCCGAGCACTCGGTCGATCTCGTCGGCGTCCACCGACGCCAGCGACATGCGGCCCACCAGGTAGACGTCGCCGACCTTGTCCAGTGTGTAGGCGACCCCGTAGAGGCGGCGGTTCCGCTTGAGCAGGAAGCGGTAGACGCCCTCGTGGTTCTCGTCGGGCTTGCGGCACACGAACGCCTCGATGCGCACCGAATGCTCGCCGACGCTCAGGATGGTGTTGGTCTTGAGTTTGCGCTCGCCGGGCAGCTCCACCACCAGGCCGGACAGCCCGCCGTGCGCCCCCTCGTGTTTCGAGTACTCCAGACCGCTCGCCTGCAGCGCGTCCTCGATCACCTGCTCCACGGTCGACGTCATGCGCCCACGCCGCTTCGCTCGGCGGTGTACGCGCGGATCGCGCGCCGATAGCTGGCCAGCAGCGCGTCGGTGGTGTTGTCCCAGGAGAACGTGGCCGCGTGCTCGGCCGCCGCGCGGCTCATCGCCTCGGCCTGTGGCGCGCGCAGCCGCAGCACCCGGTCCAGGGCGTCCGCCCACTGGTCGACGTCGTGGCCGGACACCAGCGTGCCGGTGACCCCGTCGCGCACCGCCACCGGCAGACCACCGACCGCGGCGGCCACCACCGGCGTGCCACACGCCTGTGCCTCGACGGCTACCAGGCCGAACGACTCCGAGTAGCTGGGCACGGCGACCAGGTTGGCGGCCCGGAACAAGGTGGCCAGGTCCGTGCGGGACTGCGGGGGCAGGAAGGTAACCCGCGCCGCGATGCCGAGCTCGTCGGCCAGCCGCCGCAGCCCGTCCGGGGAGGCCATGCCGCTGCCCGACGGGCCGCCGGCCACCACGATGCGCACGCCCGGCAATTTCGCGGCGGCGCGCAGCACGATGTCGGGCGCCTTCAGCGGCTGGATCCGCCCGACGAACGCCACCACGTCTTCGTCGAGCGGCAACCCCAGCGCGGCCCGGGCCGCCCGGCGGTCGCCCGGGCGGAACACCTCGAGATCCACTCCCGGGTGGACGACGTCGATGCGCGCCGGGTCGGCGTGGTGGATGGAGATCAGTTGCCCGGCTTCATCGTCGGTGTTGACGATCAGGCGATCCGCCTCGTCGACGACCTGCTGCTCACCGACGGTGCGCAGCGGCGGCTCGGGCGCGTCACCCGCGGCCAGCGCCGCGTTCTTGACCGCGGCGAGTGTGTGTGCGGTGTGCACCAGCGGCACCGCCCAGCGGTCGCGGGCCAGCCAGCCGACCTGCCCGGACAGCCAATAGTGCGAGTGCACGATGTCGTAGTAACCCGGTTCGTGCGACGCTTCCGCGCGCAGCACCCCCGCGGCGAACGCGCACAGCTGGGTGGGCAGGTCGTATTTGTCCAGGCCCTCGAACGGCCCCGCGACCACGTTGCGCACCAGCACGCCGGGCGCGACCCGGGCGACGGGAGGGTCGGCGGACGCGGTGGCCCGGGTGAAGATCTCGACCTCGATGCCCCGCCGCGCCAGGTGCAGCGCCGTCTGCAGGACGTAGACGTTCATGCCCCCGGCGTCGCCGGTGCCCGGCTGGGCCAATGGTGAGGTGTGCACCGCCAACACTGCGACGCGGCGCGGTTTCAGCCGGAATACGTCATCGTGCCGCACTCTGTCATCTTTACAGGACGTTCCGCTCACCAGCCCAACGCCCAGGACATGGCTTCGCGCTAAGCGGAAGTCTCGTCGACGGCGACGTCGCGCAGCCGCGGATTCAGCGCCCCGGCCCGCCGCATCGCCCCGAGCGGATCGGCGTACAGCCCGCCCAGCGACACGGTCCCCGCGCCCGCCTCCTGGACCCGGTTGCCGAAGACGGTGACGCGGATATCGCGCGGCGGCAACACCGAGCGCTCGGCGAACGCCGCCTCCACGTGCTCCATCGCCTCGGGGTACTCGGTGAAGGCCTGGCCGCCGACGACCAGTTCGTCGGGGTTGAGCATGTCGCGCAGCAACGCCACCGCCTCCCCGAGCACCCGGCCGCGCTCGTTCAGCAATTCTTTGGCCTGCTCGTTGCCGGCCCGGGCCAGCCGCAGCAGGTCGGCGATGCCGGCGGCCGGCGCGTTGGACCGGCCCGGTGAAGCGAACGGGAGGACCCGCAGCCTGCGGGCGGCGGCCAGCACCGCCTCGTCGCTGACGGTGGATTCCAGTTGGCCGGTGCCGCCCAGCAGCTCGGAGTGGGCGGGCAGCGTCGCGATGGTGCCGGGGCCGCTGGCCGGGCAGTGCACCCGTCCGCCGATCACCAGCGCGTAGCCCACGGTCTCGCGGGCGTAGACGTAGAGACTGGTGGGCGAGCTGGGCAGGAATCGCCGCATGCCGAGCAGCAGCTCGGCCCCGGCCATGGCGTCGACGTGCGAGGCCACCGACACCGGCAGTCCCAGCGCGTCGGCCAGCACCGGACCGACCGGCGCCTGCCGCCAACCTAGCCGCGGGTGATCGACGTGACCGGTGGCGCTGTCGACGGTGCCGCCGATCGCGACGCCGACCCACAGCGGGCGGCGCCGATGCCAACGCCGCAGGTAACGAGCGGCGCTCTCGGCCAGCGAAGCCAGCGCGGGCCCGGCCGGGCTGAGCGGTGTCGGCGTCTCGACGGTGTCGAGCGTGCGACCGAACAGGTCGGTGGCCACGATGCTGGTGGTCCGGGCGCCGATGTGGATGCCCAGCGTCACGAACGGTTCGTGGTTGATCTCGACCGGCACGCGTGGGCGTCCGATCGCTCCGGAAACGGCCAGGTCGGCGCGCTCCCGCAGCAACCCGGCCTCGAGCAGGGCGATGACTTGGCGGTTGACCGTCGCAATGCTCAGCGAGGTGACGCCTGCGATGACGTCACGCCCGACGGGGCCGCGCAATCGGACGGCCCGGAACACCGAGGCCGCCGCCGAGTCGGCGATGTGCAGTGCCGGCGGCACGATTTGACGACGCACCGACCGGTGGCCCTTGTAGCTGGCACGGGCGGGCGGATGAAGAGTCTGGGTGAGGGTATTCGAGCGCACGAGCGTCCTTTGTCCGATTTTTGTTGGCCGTCACTGGCCACGCCTGAAAAAGTCAGGAGCGGCAAAGTGCGCGACAACAACACGCACCCGCCGCGCAAAGACACGCGGCGGTGGTGCTGGACAGGGCGCTGAGGTGCACGAAGAAAATTTAGCACGCTCACTAAGGTTGTTTCTATGGTTGGAAACGTCAGGAATGAACGGGTCGCGGTGGTCACAGGCGCCAGCTCGGGAATCGGCGAGGCGACCGCCCAGACCCTCGCTGCGCAGGGCTTTCACGTGGTGGCGGTGGCGCGCCGGGCGGAGCGGATCAACGCCCTGGCTCGGGAGATCGGCGGAACCGCGATTGTGGCCGACGTCACAGACGACGCGGCGGTCGCCGCCTTGGCCGACGAACTGGCCCGGGTGGACGTGCTGGTCAACAACGCCGGGGGCGCCCGCGGACTGGCACCGGTCGCCGATTCCGACTTCGAGCACTGGCGGTGGATGTGGGAGACCAACGTGCTGGGCACGCTGCGGGTCACCCGGGCGCTGCTGCCCAAACTCATTGACTCCGGCGACGGCCTGATCGTCACGGTGACTTCGGTTGCGGCACTTGAGGTTTACGACGGCGGCGCCGGATACACGGCGGCCAAACACGCCCAGGGAGCGCTGCACCGCACGCTGCGCGGCGAGCTGCTGGGTAAGCCGGTGCGGCTGACCGAGATCGCGCCCGGCGCGGTGGAGACCGAGTTTTCGCTGGTTCGCTTCGACGGCGATCAACAACGCGCCGACGCCGTCTACACCGGCCTCACACCGCTGGTTGCCGCCGATGTCGCCGAGGTGATCGGCTTCGTGGCCTCGCGGCCGCCCCACGTCGACCTCGACCTGATCGTCATGAAGCCGCGCGACCAGGCGTCGGCCACCCGGTTCAACCGCCGGGGCTAGTCGCCGGGCTGGACGAGGTGGTTGTCGTGGTGGGCGTGCCGGACAGGCTCGGCGCGGTCGACGGCGTGACCGGTGCGGTCACCGGAATCTGCGTGGACGGCGGGTGCGCGGTGGGAGGTGGGAGCGCCGACATGGCGACCCAGGTGTCCCAATCGACGGCCCAGTCCCAGAGGTCGCCGTCGGAATAGGACAGCTGGATCGAGCTCCCGGTCACTTCGACCGGGTCGCCGTACATCGCCGACCCGAAGTACTGCTCCGCGTCGCCGGTCGACAGGTTGATGCAGCCGTTGGTGACGTTGCTGTTGCCTTGCGCGCCGGCGCTCGACGGGTTGGCGTGGATGAACTCGCCGTTGTTGGAGATCCGCACCGCCCAGCGCTCGTGCACGTGGCTGTAGCCGGCGGCGGGGTTGGACATGTAGAAGTCGGCGTACTTCTCGGTGACGACGTGGATGCCGTTGCGGGTGACGTTGCGCGCCTTGTCGGCCTCGCCGTAGCTGCACGGGAAGTCCATGATGACGCCTTCGTCCCTGATCACCTGGATGCGGTGCGAGGTGACCTCGGCCTTGACCACCTGCCGGCGGCCGATCTGGATGTTCAGTGAGATGTCGTCGGCGCCGTAGGCGCTGTCGCCGAAGGGCAGGCCGTACAACTTGGCGTCGACGTTGACGGTGGTGCCCGCGGGGTAGTACTCGCGGGTGCGCCAGTGCACCCGGGCGCCCGCCGCTTCGTCGGGCAGCCACGCCCAACTGCCCTCGACGGGCGGATTCGTGGTGACGGTCAGCGCCTTCTCGACGGCGGCCTTGTCGGTGATCGGCGCGTCGAACTGGATGATGATCGGCGCCGCCACCCCGACGGTCTGGCCGTCGGCCAGCTGGAACGCCCCACCGATCTTCTTGGTGGGAGAAACCGTGGTGAACTTGCCCTTCACCGGGATCGCCTTGCCGTCGTGCCCGACGGCCGAGCCGCTCCACGTGTAGGTCGCGTCGTAGCCCAACGGCTCGGTGGTGCTGTAGACGGTGCGGTCGGAGTTGAACTTGCCCGCCACGGCCTTGCCCGCGGAATTCGTCAGCGCGACGTGCTGGAACCAGCCGTCGCTGATCTGGACGCTGATCGGCGCGATCGGCACCACGTTTTCGGTTGCATCGGCCGGCTGGAACTTCAGCTGCGGCGCGGGCTGCTCTTTCTTGTCGGCCTGCTTGGCCGTGGTGCCGCTACACGCGGCCAACAGGCTGGGGGCGAAGACCCCCAGTCCGAGGGCCGCCAAAGCCACACGCCGGTTGATCGGCGGCGGGGTGTGCGACGTGCTCACGAAAGTCAAAGATACCGGGCAAAATCCGCCAACCCCGCCGCGACAAATCGGGGCCGGGGCGGTCTTTCGCAGGATTCGGAGCTACAGCCTGCAGCCGAGCAGGACAGGCTCGGGTTGCAATGTGACACCAAACACATCACGAACCCCGTCGCGGATGACGCGGGCCAGTGCGATCACCTCGTCGGCGGTGGCGCCGCCGCGGTTGGTCAGCGCCAGCGCGTGCTTGGTGGACAGCCGGCATCGCGCCCCGGGATCGTCGGGATAACCCTTGGTGAAGCCGGCCCGCTCCACCAGCCAGCCCGCCGCCAGCTTGACGCCGTCGGGCGCCGGGTAGTGCGGAACGGCCTCGTGGACGCTCGCGGCCAGCCGCTCGTACACCTCGGGCGCAACCACCGGGTTGGTGAAGAACGACCCCACGCTCCAGGTGTCGTGGTCGTCCGGGTCGAGCACCATGCCCTTGCGGCCTCGCAGCGTCAAAACCGCCTCGCGGACCGCCCGCGGATCGGCCCGCTCACCGCCGCTCAGCCCCAGCGCGGCGGCCAGTTCGCCGTAGCGCAGCGGCGCACTGCGGCCCGATGCGTCCAGGGCGAACTCGACTTCCAGTACCACCCAAGGGGTTTCGGGCGCAGCCTGTTTGAACACGCTGGTGCGGTAGCCGAAGCCGAGCTCGCCGGCCGGCACCCAGCGCACCTGCCCGCTGCCGCGGTCCAGTACCCGGACCCGGGTGATGGTGTCGGAGACTTCCGCACCGTAGGCTCCGACGTTTTGCACCGGGGTGGCCCCGGCCGACCCGGGAATCCCGGACAGGCATTCCAGGCCGCCCAGACCGTGCTCAATGGCGCTGACCACGACGTCGTCCCACACCGCCCCCGCCTCGGCGCGCACCAGGGCGCCGTCGATGGTGATCGCGCTGTTGGCCAACCGAACGGCGGTCAGGTCGGCGCAGGTGTCGGCGATCACCAGGTTGGACCCGCCGGCGAACACCAGCACCGGGGCATGTTCTCCCGCAAGGCTTTCGGCATCCGCCCCCCGCACCGCGGCGATCACCTGTTCGGTGCTGGCGCAGGTGATCAGGCGGCGCGCGACCGGCCCCACCCGCAACGTCGTCAGCGGCGCGAGCGACACCGCCTCGGCGACATGCGCGCCGGCGAATGTCGAGCCGGCATCGCTGGATTTCATGGCCCGTAACGGTAGCCTCACCTGCTATGCCGCGTTCATTCGACTTGTCGGCCGACTACGACGGCAGCGTTGAAGAGGTGCATCGGGCGTTCACGGACGAGACCTATTGGCGGGCACGGCTGGCCGGGTCCGGTGTCGACCTCGCCACGCTGGAATCGATGCGGGTCGGCGGTGAAGCCGGGGACGACGACACCGTCGAGGTCGTCACCGTGCAGGTGATCCACAGTCACAAGTTGCCGGGGATGGTCACGCAGTTGCACAGCGGCGACCTCCGCATCAGGCGCGAGGAGATCTGGGGACCCGTCGCGGACGGCGCCGCGCAGGGCTTGGTCGTCGGCTCGATATTGGACGCCCCGGTGAAACTGAAGGGCACCGCCGCGCTCTCGACAATCGTGGAGACGGGCGGTGCCCGACTGACCTTCCGGGCCACCGTCCAGGTACGCGTCCCGATCATCGGCGGCAAGCTGGAGAACATCATCGGCACCCGACTGGCCGAGCTGGTGGCAGCGGAGCAGCGGTTCACCACGGAGTGGATCGCCAACACGGCCTAAGGACGCCGAGCCTAAGCTGGCGCCCATGCGAATCGCGTTGGCGCAGATCCTCAGCGGCACCGACCCGGCCGCCAACTTGGAGCTGGTGCGCGAGTACAGCGGCCGGGCCGCCGACGCCGGCGCGAAGCTGGTGGTGTTCCCGGAGGCGACCATGTGCCGGTTCGGCGTTCCGCTGGCGCCGATCGCCGAACCGGTCGACGGGCCGTGGGCGGCCGGGGTGCGGGGCGTCGCGGCCGATTGCGGCATCACGGTGGTTGCCGGCATGTTCACCCCGGCCGGGGACGGCCGGGTGAAGAACACGCTGATCGCGGCCGGTCCGGGCAGTCCCAACGAGCCGGACACGCACTACGACAAGATCCATCTCTACGACGCCTTCGGCTTCACCGAGTCACGCACCGTCGCACCCGGCCGCGAGCCGGTGGTGATCACGGTCGCCGGCGTGGGGGTGGGGCTGACGGTCTGCTACGACATCCGCTTCCCGGCCCTGTACACCGAGCTGGCCCGCCGCGGCGCCCAGCTGATCGCCGTCTGCGCATCGTGGGGCGCGGGGCCCGGCAAGCTCGACCAGTGGACGCTCTTGGCGCGGGCCCGCGCGCTCGATTCGATGAGCTACGTCGCCGCGGCCGGCCAGGCCGACCCGGGCGAGTCTCTGACCGGGTCGGGCGCGCCCACCGGGGTCGGCGGCAGCCTGGTGGCCTCCCCGTTCGGCGAGGTCGTCGCGTCGGCCGGCTCCGCGCCGCAGTTGGTGCTGGCCGA
>NZ_LZII01000077.1:0-19581 GCF_001667425.1 Mycobacterium sp. 852002-51613_SCH5001154
TGTTTTTTTTTAAACCCCCACTCCGCGGGGGGGCGCGCCCCCAAATCGGCGGGGGGCGGGCGGGGCGGGGCCCCCCCCCGCGCGGGGCCCCCGGGGGGGGGGGGGGGGGGGGCCCCCCACGTCGACGATCCGCGGGGACTCGTCGAGCAACTGCTGGAATCCGCACGGCAGCACCGGGTTCCCGAACATGCGCCGACCCGGGCGCTGCGGGTGCTGGAGAATGCCGCGCACGTCGACGCCATCGTCGCGGTCAGCGCCGGACTCAGTCGGTCGCCCGACTCGCCGGAGCGGTTCACCGCTCCCGTCGTCGCCGGCCCGGAGCCGTTCGGCACCCAATCGTCTTCGGAGGCCCGCATTGCCAGCGACGCGCTGCGGCCGCTGACCGCGGTGGTGCGTTCGGCGCGGATGGCCGCCGTCACCACGATCCTGCACTCGGCGTGGGCTGACTAGCCCTGATGGCGGCGACTTGGGGCACCTCCCGCCTGCGGGGGACTTCGCCCGGCTATGCCGCGCTCGCGATCGCCGCTAGCCCGCTTCCGAGGCGACGCAGTGCGGAGGACGGCACGGCGCGCCGTCGACGCTGGCCAAACAACCGGGCACCGGGTCGGGGCCGGCCACCCGGGCCGGCTGCCGGCCGGTGCGCAGCTCATCGATGAGATCGGCGGCCAGCCGGGCGAATCGGCGATCCGCGTTGGGCGTGGCGGCCCGGGCGAACGCCAGCCCCGCCGCCGCGGCCTGGGCTCGCAACTCCTCGTCGAGATCCCAGACCACCTCGATGTGATCGGCGACAAACCCGATCGGGCAGACGATGACGGCCTCGGTGCCCGCCGCGGCCAGCGCGGAGAGATGGTCCTCGACGCTGGGTTCCAGCCACGGCACCTGCGGCGGCCCTGAACGCGACTGCCAGGCCAGATCGAAATCGGAGTATCCCGCCTTGGCCGCGACAAGCCTTGTGGCATAGGCGACTTGACGGCTGTACAGCCTCGGGCCCAGTCGCTGGTCGGCGGCCACCGGAACCGAGTGGGCGGTGAACACCAGCCTCGCGCCATCCGGCACGCTCTGCGCCGCCGCCGCGACGGCGTCGGCAAACATCTCGACGAAGAGCGGGTGGTCGAAGTAGGGCCGAAGCTTGACCAGCTCGGGCGCGTCGGGTCCGGCCGCGCTGCGCGCCCGGGCGATGTCTTCGGTGTACTGGGTGCAGCTGGAGTAGCCGCTCCATGCAGACGTGGTGAACACCGCGGCGCGCCGAACACCGTTGTCGCGCATGCTCTTTACCGCGTCTTCAACATAAGGATCCCAGTTGCGATTGCCGAAGTACACCGGCAGGTCCTGTTCCCCCTGGAGCTCGGTGATCAGGGCGCGGTTGATCCCGTTGATCGGTGACACCCCACCGAAATGCAGGTAGTGCTGGGCGACGTCGTCCAGGCGCTCGGGCGGCACGTTGCGCCCGCGGGTGACGTTCTCCAGAAACGGCCGCACCTGCTCGGCCCCCTCTGGGCCGCCGAAGGACAGCAGCAGGACGGCGTCGAATTCCATTAGGGCCTAAAGCAATTGGGTGCTGGCGCCGCCGTCGGCGAAGATGATGGTGCCGGTGGTGGCCGGTAGCCAGTCCGAGAGCAGGGCGCACACCGTCTTGGCGACCGGGGTGGGGTCCTTCATGTTCCAGCCGATCGGTGCGCGCTGATCCCAGCCCTCTTCCAGCAGCTGCATCTGGGCGCCGGCCTCCTCGCCGAGCGCACCGCCGACGATCGCGCTCATCGCCAGCGTTCGGATGGGACCCGCCGCAACGAGATTCGAGCGCACCCCGAACTTGCCTGCCTCGCGGGCAACGAACCGGTTGACCGATTCCAGCGCGCTCTTGGCCACCGTCATCCAGTTGTAGGCCGGCATGGCCCGGCTGGGGTCGAAGTCCATGCCGACGATGGACCCGCCGGGGTTCATGATCGGTAGCAGCGCCTTGGCCAGCGACGCATACGAATACGCGGAGATGTGGATGCCCTTGGAGACATCCTCGTAGGGCGCGTCGAAGAACGGGTTGATGCCCATCCCGGTCTGCGGCATGAAGCCGATCGAGTGCACCACGCCGTCCAGCTTGTTGCCGTCACCGATCTCGGCGGTGACCCTGTCGGCGAGGGTGTTGAGGTGCTCCTCGTTCTGCACGTCGAGTTCGATCAGCGGGGCCTTCTCCGGCAGCCGGTCGGCGATGCGCTGGATCAGGCGCAACCGGTCGAACCCGGTCAGCACCAACTGCGCGCCCGCTTCCTGGGCCGCCTTGGCGATGTGAAACGCGATCGACGAGTCGGTGATGATCCCGGAGACCAGAATCCGTTTTCCGTCGAGCAGTCCTGCCATGTCTGTCCTTAATGTCCTTGTGTCGTTGGTGAATTCAGTGGCCCATGCCCATGCCGCCGTCGACCGGGATGACCGCGCCGGCGATGTAGCCCGCATCCTCGGACGCCAGGAAGCTGACCGCCCCGGCGACGTCCTCGGCGGTGCCGACCCGCTTGGCCGGGATGAATTCCAGTGCGCCCGCCTGGATCCGCTCGTCCAGCGCGCGGGTCATCTCGGTGTCGATGTATCCGGGGGCGACCACGTTGGCGGTCACGCCGGCCTTGGACAGCTCGCGGGAGATCGAGCGTGCCATGCCGATCAGGCCGGCCTTGGCGGCCGCGTAGTTGGCCTGGTTGCCGATGCCCCACATCCCGGACACCGACCCGATGAAGATGATGCGGCCGAACCGCTTGCGCTGCATGCTGCGCGACGCCCGCTGGGCCACGCGGAACGCCCCGGTGAGGTTGGCGTTGATGACCTCCTCGAAACGCTCCTCGGTCATCCGGATCAGGAAGGCGTCCTTCGAGATGCCGGCGTTGGACACCAGCACCTCGACCGGACCCTGATGCTCCTCGACCTCCTTGAACGCGCGGTCGACCGCATCGTTGTCGGTAACGTCACAAACAACGCCGAACAGCCCCTCGGGCGCCCCGGACCCGCGGTGCGTGACGGCGACCTTGTGGCCGTCGGCGGCCAGCCGCTGCGCGATCGCCAGTCCGATGCCCCGGTTTCCGCCCGTCACCAGGACTGAACGGGAGACGAATGCGGGTTTGCCGCCGTCGGCGGCACTTTCGGTGGTGTTCTCGGTGGCCGTGTCAGTCACCCCGTCAACCTATCGCCTGGGCCTCGCGTGGTTGAAATGTCCCCCTGGGATGTCGCCCCGGTCACGCTGGCGTGACACTCGACTGCCACAGCCACGCTGGCGTGACGCTCGGGAGCAAAAGGGGAGCAAAAAGGGGCAAAGGCGGCAGCTACGTCGGCAGGCGGCGGTTGATGAGCAGCGCCGCCAGCGCCGCCAACGCCAACACCAGCGCACCCAACCGCACCCAGCCGACGCTGGCGTCGCCCTTGATCGTCTCGTAGCCGATCTGCTGCTGCAGCGTCGCGTACACGTTTTTCAGCTCGGCCAAGCTGCCGGCGCTGTACCAGCTCCCGCCGGAGAGCTCGGCGACCTTCTTCATGGTGGAATCGTCGACGGGCACCGGCTGGCGCTGGTCGTTGATCTCGACGAAGCCATACGGGGTGCCGAACGAAATCGTCGAGATGGGCACGCCCTGGTCTTTGGCGGTGCGCGCGGCGGTGAACGCGCCCTTCGGGTTGTCCGGGTTGGTCGGCATCGTCTCCTTGCCGTCGGAGAACAACACGATGCGCGCCGGCGGCGGCTTGTCGCCGCCCCCGATCACCGCGCCAACGGTCGCAATGGCCTGCAACGCGGTGAAGATGCCCTCGCCGGTGGCGGTGCGGTCGGCGAACTGCAGCTTGTCCAGCCCGTTCTTGGTCGCCTCCCGGTTGGTCGTGGGTTGCACCAGCACGGTGGCGGTCCCCGCATACTCGATCAGCCCGAGGTTGATGCCCGGGGTCAGCTCGTCGGCAAACTGCTTGGCCGCTTCCTGTGCGGCCGCCATCCGGTTGGGCTGCACGTCGGTGGCCCGCATGGACTGCGACACGTCGATCACCAGCATCACCACCGCGCGGTTGCGCGGAATGCGGACATCGTGTGTCGGCCCGGCCATCGCGATGGTGAACAGGACCAGCGACGCCACCAGCAGGATGGCCGGCACGTGCCGCCATCGCGAAGGCCGTTTGGGCGCAACGCTTTCCAACAGCTCCATGTTGGCGAATCGCAGCATCCGCCGCTGTCGCGCCAGCTGCATGAGCACGTACATCGCGGCGAGCCCGGCGACGACGAGTAGGAACAGGAAGAACCACGAGTGTTCGAAGCCCGACAACGACATCGGGCCGAGGAGCGGCAATGTCACTGCCGCCCCGCCAATGCACCGCGCCGGCGGGACTCGACGAAACGGACGATGTCGGCGATCCAATCGCGGTCGGTGCGCAGCGTCAGCACCGGGGCCCCGCAGCTGCGGATGGTGCGCGCCACCTCGGCGCGGTGCGCCGCGGCCGCCTTGGCGAAGTCGTCACGCAGCTGCGCGTCGATGGTGAATTCGCGGGTCACGCCGGATTCGGCGTCCTGCAGCACGACGTCGCCGATGTCGGGCAGTTCGACGTCGCGGGGGTCGAGCACCTCAATGGCAAGCACCTCGTGCCGGGCCGCGATCGCGCGCAGCGGGCGCATCCAGTTGATCGGCCCCAGGAAGTCGCTGATGATCACCGCCATGCCGCGTCGGCGTTCCGGGCGGCGCAACGCGTCGATGGCCATCGCCAGGTCCCCGCGCACCCCGACCGGCGCCCTGGGTGTGGTGGCGATGGTGCGCAGCAGCGTCTGCTCGTGCTGGCGCCCGGAGCGCGCCGGAACCCGGACCATCGTCTCGCCGTTTGCGATCAGCGCGCCCAGCCGGTTGCCGCCGCCGCTGTTGAGGAAAGTGATCGCGGCCGCGGCCGCCACCGCCAGGTCCCGCTTCTCGCACCCGACGGTGCCGAAGTCCAGGCTGGCCGACATGTCGACCACCATCCAGGTCTCCAGCTCGCGGTCGGCGATCATCTGCCGGACGTGGGGGTGCATGGTGCGCGCGGTCACGGCCCAGTCCATCCGCCGGACGTCGTCGCCGGGCTGGTACTCGCGTGACTCCCCCGGCTCCGAGCCCGGCCCGGGGATCAGGCCGAGGTGGTCGCCGTGCAGGACGCCGTCGAGCTTGCGCTTGACCGTCAGCTCGAGCTGCCGCAGCGCCGCCGCCAGCTTCGGGTCCACGATCTGCCCGCGCTGCATCGATGGCGGATGAGGCACCGCCGGCTGCTTGGGGTCGGTCACCGACCGCTAGCCGCGCCGGCGGCCTGCATCACCGGGGCCACCGACTGCCCTTGCTGCGGAACGGCGTTCACCTGAGGCAGGGCGACCGTCTGCAGGATCCGGTTGATGACGATCTCCGGCGAGATCTCGTCGGCGAGCGCGTCATAGGTGAGCACCAAGCGGTGCCGCAGCACGTCGGGAATCACGTCGACGACGTCTTGCGGGATCACGTAGTCGCGGCCGCGCACCAGCGCGAGCGACCGGGACGCGGCGATGATGCCCAGCGAGGCACGCGGGGACGCACCGAACGAGATCCACGTCTTGACGTCGTTCATCCCGAGTTGCTCGGGATAACGGGTGGCCATGACGACGCGCACCACGTAGTCGACCAGCGCGTGGTGCACGAAGCCGTTGGCCGCGATGTCCTGCAGCCGCAACAGGTCGCCGGTGTTCAGGATCTGCTTGGGCTCCGGCGGCCGCACGCCCATGCGGTAGATGATCTCCCGCTCCTCTTCCGGGGACGGGTAGCCGACGTTGATCTTGAACAGGAAGCGGTCCCGCTGGGCCTCGGGGAGCGGGTACACGCCCTCGTGCTCGATCGGGTTCTGGGTGGCCATCACCAGGAACGGGTTGGGCAGCGGGAACCTCTTGCCACCGATGGACACTTGGCGTTCCTGCATGACCTCCAGCAGCGCCGACTGCACCTTGGCCGGCGCGCGGTTGATCTCGTCGGCGAGCAGGAAGTTCACCACCACCGGGCCGAGCTCGGTGTCGAACTCTTCCTTGCCCTGCCGGTAGATGCGGGTACCGATGATGTCGGTGGGCACCAGGTCGGGCGTGAACTGGATGCGGGCGAACGTGCCGCCCACGACCTTGGCGAAGGTCTCGACGGCCAGCGTCTTGGCCACGCCGGGGACACCCTCGAGCAACACGTGGCCCTTGGAGAGCAGACCGACCAGCATGCGCTCGACGAGCTGGTCCTGCCCGACGATGATTCGCTTGACCTCGAAGATGGCGCGCTCCAGGGTGTGGACCTCGGCGGCCAGGCCGTTACCGCCGCCGGACGGCGCTTCCTGGGCCGGCGAGCCGGAAGGACCACCCGGGCCCGAGTAACCGCTGGCGCCCGGAGGCGGCCCACCTGCTGCTGTCATCAATAACCCTCCACAGCTCAATCGGACACGACTGCTTGCACCACGACTGTCGTGGGGCCGCGACGTGCCCGCGTCCAACTATTCCAGGCCCGCCGGATTCCGTCGACGCTGGTGGTTCGCCCCCGGGATCCCGCCGGGCGAACACACCTGGATCAGTACTCGATGATCCTAGTCAGGAACGGCGTCATGCCGGGCTTGCGCACCGGGCTGACGGTCACCTTGCCGGCGAGGCTGGACGCCTCCAGCATCTGGCCGTTGCCCAGATACATGGTGACGTGCTGGCCGCCGTTCGGCCCGTAGAAGATGAGGTCACCGCGCCTGGCCTGGTCCTGTGGGATGTGCCGGCCCGCGTTGTACTGGTCGCCCGAGAACCGCGGGATCAGCACGCCGACCCCGGCGAAGCCGTAGCGCATCAGGCCCGAGCAGTCGAAGCCGTTGATGTCGGCGCCGTCGCCGACGCCCTTGCTGGGACCGTCCAGCGAGCCACCACCCCACGAGTACGGGACGCCCATCTGCGATCCCATCCGCTTGATCACGTACTCGATGGCCTGCCGACCGTAGACCCGCGGGATCTTGCCGCCGGGGTTGGTGGGGCTGGCCGCGGTGGGAGCGGGATCGCCCAGGATGTTGATTCCGAGGCCGCCAAGGAACTGCCTGCCGAGGTCCATCGTCGTTTGGGTGGCCTGCGCGGTGGCCTGCAGCGAGGCGTTGGCGACGGCGAGCGGATCACCCGGGGCGCCGGCGCTGATGGTCGCCGGCAGGGTGGGATCCCACCCGCCGGGGTCGGCGGTGGCGGGGGCGGCCCCGGAAATGGCCGAAGACAACATCAGCCCGGTCACCACGGTGGTGATCCAGGCGAAGTTGATCAGACGAATCCGCTTGCGGCGCATGACTCCCCGTTCAGTTCTCATTCGTTCACCACTCGATGTAGCGGACCACGTAGGGCGTCATACCGCTGGTGCGCACCGGCGCCACGCGGACTTTCAGACCGATGTCCGGAGCCTCGAGCATTTGGCCGTCGCCGAGGTAGATCGTCACGTGCTGGCTGCCGCCGGGGCCGTAGAAGATGACGTCGCCCCGGCGCATCTGCGAGGACGGGATCTTGCGGCCCAGGTTGTACTGCGAGCCCGAGTAGTGCGGCAGCTTGATGCCCACCCCGGCGAACGAGTACAGGACCAGGCCCGAACAGTCGAAGCCGGTGATGCCGGCGCCGGAGTCGATGCCCTTGCTCGGCCCCGCCGCGTTGCCGCCGCCCCAGGAGTACGGGACGCCGATCTGCGACATCCCGCGCCGGATCACGTATTCGCTGGCCTGCCGGCCGTAGACCCGCGGGATCCGCCCGGCCGTCGCACCGGGGGACGCGTTGGTGATGCCGGTGTCGTCGGGCTTGAGGATGCCCATCTGCTGCAGGAAGTTGCGGCCCAGCCCGGCGGTGACCTGCGTGGAGGTCGCCGAGATGCCCAGCACCTGGTTGATGACCGCGATCGGGTCGCCGGGCACGTTGGCGCTGGGGATCATCGGCAGGGTCGGGTCCCACCCACCGTCCCAGCGGCGAGCCCCGGCCTGCGGCGCCGGCGCGCCCGGCGAGCCGGTCTCCCACCGGTCGCCCGACGCTGGAGCCGCGGGGCCGCCCGGGCCGGAAGCCCACTGCCGTTTGGCCGCTTCCAGTTTGGCCTGAGCCTCGTCGCGTTCGGCGGCCAGGCGAGCGATTTGGTCGCGCTGTTCGTCGAACTTGCGCTTGGAGTCGGTCAGCGCCGCCACCGCGGCGTCCTGGCTGCCCTTGGCGTCGGCCGCGGCCTTGTCGGCCTTCTGCTTGGCCAGCCGCGCCCCCGACTCCTTGTTCACCTGTTCGGTCCGCGCCCGCTGCAGCTTGGCTATCACCGTTTGGGAACTCGAAGACAGCGTCTGGGCGGCGGCCTCGGTGGCGATGATGTCGTCGGGGCTGCTGGCGGTCAGGTATCCGCTCGAAGGGCCATTCATATAGGTGGCCGCCGCGAACGTGTCGAACCGCTGCTGCGCCGCGGCGATCGCGGCGTTGGCGTCTTTGACCGACTGCTGGCTGGTCTCGAGGTCGTGTTGGGCGGCGGCGGCGTTGTCCCGGGCGGTCTCGACGTCGACCAGGGCCTTGTTGACGCTCTCCTGTTCCGTCTGAATTTCGGCGCTCAGGTTTTCCAGGCGCTGGTTGGCCTTGGCGACGTTGGCGATCAGCCCGGCCAGGCTGTCGGCGGCGGGATCACCGTGCGCCAGCCCGGGCGTGCAGAGCAGCAGGGCCACGCTCACGACCGACGGCACGACCGGCCGCACCAGCCTTGCGACCGGCTGCGCAGTAGAGCCCCGGCGTGTGCGTCTCATTCGACTCAGGTCTCCTACGGCTCAACGCGACGGGCGGCGCCGGCCACAGAGTTCGTTAAGGGCGCCAAAGACAACACCAGCATCATTTGCACCGTACGTCACACCTTTGGGCGCGCAAACGCTCCACAGAAATCGCACTCTCTACGTGCGTTTAATGTGACCGAACGGTTATCTACCGGGTTTGCCGGGACGACGTCCCAGGGCCCGACCGACGGAGCCGGCCGGGGCGGATGCGGGTGGCTAGGCCGTGTTGGTGGGCGTCACTTCCTGCGCTCCCCCGAATCCGCCGGCGTTGCTGAGCGCCTGCCGCGCACCTGCAGGATTCGGGTCCCGACGGCCGCCGCGAGCACGGCCAGCAACAGGAAGATGGTCAGGCCCGTCCAGGGAAATTCCGGGGCGCTCAGCTCGTTGACGAAGTGTTGCGCCGAGACCACCGGGTTACCGGTCTTGGCGATGTCCTCGCCCGCCTCCAGCGTGACCCGCGGGAACTGAGTGCTGTAGCTGCCGACGTAGCTCGGGCTCAGCGTCAGGACGGTGGAGTCGTGGTAGTCGGCGCCGACCACCGTGGAGATGTCCCGCAGGGGGGTGTCGTTCGGAGGGTTGTGGTCGAGCAGCACGATCTTGAGGTTGATGCCCTTGGCATGGGCCTCGTCGACGATGTGCAGCAGGCCCGGCATGTCCGCCGCCGGCGCGCTGACGCCGGTCGCGGCGACCTGGGCCTTGACCGCGGTCATGTCGACGTCTTGCGGGATGTAGACGGGTAGGACCGGATGCAAGGTCATGATGTCCCTCCTGCCGTAGCGCTACAGGCACCGTACGCGACTTCATTTCGGGGGGTTTAAACCGTCGACTTACGCGATAAGACTGGACCTACGGGCGCCCCGTCGTAATGCAGGACAAGCGTACTGTTAAAGTAGCACCGCGCCGCCGACACGGCCCGTCGGCGGAAGAACTTAATCCCGGGAGTTGAAGTGACTAAAGAAGATTCTGTGAACTCATACGGAGCACGCGACACCCTGAAGGTCGGCGACAAGAGTTATCAGATCTATCGCCTCGACGCCGTCCCCAACACTGAAAAACTCCCCTACAGCCTCAAAGTCCTCGCCGAGAACCTGCTGCGCAACGAGGACGGCGCCAACATCACCAAGGACCACATCGAGGCCATCGCGAACTGGGATCCCAAGGCGGACCCCAGCATTGAGATCCAGTACACGCCCGCTCGCGTCGTGATGCAGGACTTCACCGGGGTGCCGTGCATCGTCGACTTGGCCACCATGCGCGAGGCAATCGGCGACCTCGGCGGCAAGGCGGAGAAGGTGAACCCGCTGGCGCCGGCCGACCTGGTGATCGACCACTCGGTGATCGCCGACCTGTTCGGCACCGCCGACGCCTTCGAGCGCAACGTCGAAATCGAGTACCAGCGCAACGGGGAGCGCTATCAGTTCTTGCGTTGGGGCCAAGGCGCTTTCCGCGACTTCAAGGTGGTGCCGCCGGGCACCGGCATCGTCCACCAGGTGAACATCGAGTACCTCGCCAGCGTGGTGATGGACCGTGACGGGGTGGCCTACCCGGACACCTGCGTGGGCACCGACTCGCACACCACGATGGTCAACGGCCTGGGTGTGCTGGGCTGGGGCGTCGGCGGCATCGAGGCCGAGGCCGCGATGCTCGGTCAGCCGGTGTCGATGCTGATCCCGCGGGTCGTCGGGTTCAAGCTGACCGGTGAGATCCAGGCGGGCGTCACCGCCACCGACGTCGTGCTCACCGTCACCGAGATGCTGCGCAAGCACGGCGTGGTCGGCAAGTTCGTCGAGTTCTACGGCGAGGGCGTGGCCGAGGTGCCACTGGCCAACCGCGCCACCCTGGGCAACATGAGCCCCGAATTCGGTTCCACCGCAGCGATTTTCCCGATCGACGAGGAGACCATCTCCTACCTGCGGTTCACCGGCCGCTCCGAAGAGCAGCTGTCGCTGGTCGAGGCGTACGCCAAAGAGCAGGGCATGTGGCACGACCCCAAGCACGAGCCGGCCTTCTCCGAATACCTCGAACTCGACCTGTCCGACGTGGTGCCGTCGATCGCCGGACCGAAGCGCCCGCAGGACCGAATCCCATTGTCGGAGGCCAAGTCCACCTTCCGTGGGCAGATCGGCGACTACGTCGGCGACGACCCCGACAAGAAGGAGTACTCCAAGCTCGACGAGTCCGTCGACGAGTCCTTCCCGGCCAGCGACCCCGGCGCGCTGGAGAACGGCCATGCCGACGACGCCCCGAAGTTCGAATCGGCTGCGGCACATGCCAAGGGCCGGGTGAGCAACCCTGTGCGGGTAAAGTCCGACGACCGTGGCGAATTCGAGCTCGACCACGGCGCGGTGGTGATCGCGGCCATCACGTCGTGCACTAACACCTCCAACCCCGAGGTGATGCTGGGCGCGGCGCTGCTGGCGCGCAACGCCGTCGAGAAGGGGCTGGCGTCCAAGCCCTGGGTGAAGACGACGATGGCGCCGGGCTCGCAGGTGGTCCACGACTACTACGACAAGGCCGGCCTGTGGCCCTATCTGGAGAAGCTCGGCTTCTACCTCGTCGGCTACGGCTGCACCACGTGCATCGGGAACTCCGGCCCGCTGCCCGAGGAGATTTCCAAGGCGATCAACGACAACGACCTGTCGGTGTCGGCGGTGCTGTCCGGTAACCGCAACTTCGAGGGCCGGATCAACCCCGACGTGAAGATGAACTACCTGGCGTCCCCGCCGCTGGTGGTGGCCTACGCGTTGGCCGGGACCATGGACTTCGACTTCGATAAGCAGCCGCTGGGCACCGACAAGGACGGCAACGACGTCTTCCTCAAAGACATCTGGCCGTCGCAGAAGGACGTGTCGGACACCATCGCCTCGGCGATCAGCCAGGAGATGTTCACCAAGAACTACGCCGACGTGTTCAAGGGCGACGAGCGCTGGCGCAACCTGCCCACTCCGAGCGGCAATACCTTTGAGTGGAACCAGGATTCGACCTACGTGCGCAAGCCCCCGTACTTCGAGGGGATGTCGGCGGAGCCCGAGCCAGTCAGCGACATCACCGGCGCGCGGGTGCTGGCGCTGCTGGGTGACTCGGTGACCACCGACCACATCTCCCCCGCCGGTGCCATCAAGCCGGGGACGCCCGCGGCGCAGTACCTCGACGAGCACGGCGTCGATCGCAAGGACTACAACTCATTCGGCTCCCGGCGCGGCAACCACGAGGTGATGATCCGCGGCACCTTCGCCAATATCCGGCTCCGCAACCAGTTGCTCGATGACGTTTCCGGCGGCTACACCCGCGACTTCACCCAGGACGGCGCCCCGCAGGCGTTCATCTACGACGCCGCGCAAAACTATGCGGCGCAGGACATTCCGCTGGTGGTGCTGGGCGGTAAGGAATATGGGTCCGGCTCCTCACGCGACTGGGCGGCCAAGGGCACGCTGCTGCTGGGCGTGCGGGCGGTGATCGCCGAGTCGTTCGAGCGCATCCACCGCTCCAACCTGATCGGGATGGGCGTGATCCCGCTGCAGTTCCCGGAGGGCAAGTCCGCCAAGGAATTGGGGCTGGACGGCACGGAGGTGTTCGACATCACCGGCATCGAGGCGCTCAACGACGGCAAGACGCCAAAGACGGTGCGCGTCAAGGCCACCAAGGATGGCGGCGACCCGGTCGAGTTCGACGCGGTGGTGCGCATCGACACCCCCGGGGAAGCCGACTACTACCGCAACGGCGGCATCCTGCAGTACGTGCTGCGCAACATGCTTAAGTCCGGCTAGTCCCTAGTCGTGCCCAAGGTAAGCGAGGGCCATCTGGCGGCGCGCCGCCGCCAGATCCTCGACGGAGCTCGCCACTGCTTCGCCGAATACGGCTACGACAAGGCCACGGTTCGGCGGCTGGAACAAGCGATCGGGATGTCGCGCGGTGCGATCTTCCACCACTTCCGCGACAAGGACGCGCTGTTCTTCGCGCTGGCGCACGAGGATGCCGAGCGGATGGCCGACGTGGCGTCGCGCGCGGGCCTCATCCAGGTGATGCGCGACATGCTCGCCGCGCCGGACCAGTTCGACTGGCTGGCGACCAGGTTGGAGATCGCACGCAAGCTGCGCAACGACCCGGAGTTCAGCCGCGGTTGGGCGGAGCGGTCCGCGGAATTGGCGGCGGCGACGACCGATCGGTTGCGCCGGCAGAAGGAGGCGCACCGGGTCCGCGACGACGTTCCCGGCGACGTTTTGCAGTGCTACCTGGAGTTGGTGCTCGACGGCCTGGTGGCCCGGCTGGCGTCAGGCGAAGATCCGCGCCGGTTGTCCGCCGTGCTCGACCTGGTGGAGAATTCGGTACGCCGCAAGGACTCTGGGCCGCAGGCATAGCGTCACTGCGAACAAGGGGACGTGATTTCGCAGTGACGCTATACCCGCGCAGATCGCGAGGTGTGGTTGGGCCCACCACGACCGCGCATCGTTGCGCCGGCCTGCAGCAACATGCTGTGGACCGATCCGTACGACCTGCCGGTGGACGCGGCCAGCGTGCGGATGCTGGCCCCGCCCTCGTAGGCGTTGCGCAGCTCGAACAGCAACTGTTCCCGGGTCTGCTTCGACCTTTGCGGTGTCCTTTTCATGGATGCCCTCCGCGCCCGAACACGATCGACAAGCACCCAGAGTAAGAACCCGCCGTCGGCCGCGGGCGGAATTGGCCGAAAAGCACCCAGAAGTCAGGCGAGCTCGATCAGGTCCCGGTATTCGTCGGACCAGAAATCCTCGGTGCCGTCGGGCAGCAGCACAACGCGCTGCGGGTCGAGGGCTTCGGCGGCACCCGGGTCGTGCGTCACCAGCACCACCGCGCCCTGGTAGCTGCGCAGCGCGTCCAGCACCTGTTCGCGGGAGGCGGGATCGAGGTTGTTCGTCGGCTCGTCGAGCAGCAGGACGTTCGCCGTGGACGCCACCAGGCCCGCGAGCGCGAGCCGGGTTTTCTCACCGCCCGACAGGGTGCCCGCCGGCTGGTCGAGTTGGGGCCCGCTGAACATGAACGCGCCGAGCAGGCCGCGCAGATCCTGCTCACCCGAATCCGGTGCGGCGTGTCGGATGTTCTCCCAGACGCTCGCGTCGTTGTCGAGTGTGTCGTGCTCCTGCGCGAAATAGCCCATGCGCAAACCGTGTCCGGGCTCAAGCCCGCCGGTGTCGGGCTCCTCGGTGCCCGCCAGCAGACGCAGCAGCGTGGTCTTGCCGGCGCCGTTCAGCCCCAGCACCACCACCCGCGAGCCGCGGTCGATGGCAAGATCGACACCGCTGAACACCTCCAGCGACCCGTATGACTTGCTCAGCCCCTTGGCGACCAGCGGCGTGCGCCCGCACGGGGCCGGGGTGGGGAACTTGATCCGGGCCACCTTGTCGGCGACCCGCTCCTCGTCGAGAGCGGCCATCATCCGGTCGGCGCGACGCAACATATTCTGTGCCGCAACGGCTTTGGTGGCCTTGGCGCCCAGCTTGGCGGCCTGCGTGCGCAACGCGGCGGCCTTGCGTTCGGCGTTGGCGCGTTCACGACGGCGCCGCTGTTCGTCGGTGGCCCGGGCGTCCAGGTACTTCTGCCAGCCCATGTTGTAGACGTCGACCTCGCCGCGGACGGCGTCCAGGAACCACACCCGGTTCACCACATCGGCGAGCAGCTCAACGTTGTGGCTGATGATGACCAGACCGCCGGTATGCGACCGCAGGAAATCGCGCAGCCAACCCACCGAATCCGCGTCCAGGTGGTTGGTCGGCTCGTCGAGCAGCAGGGTGGTCGACGAGCCCGCCCCGGTGTCGGACGCGGCGAACAGGATGCGCGCCAGCTCCACCCGGCGGCGCTGCCCGCCGGACAGCGTGCGCAGCTTCTGCGTCAGCACCCGATCCGGCAGGCCGAGGCTGGCGCAGATGCGGCTGGCCTCGCTCTCGGCGCCGTAGCCGCCCAACGCGACGAACCGCTCCTCCAGCTGCCCGTAGCGGCGGATGGCGCGGTCGCGGGCGTCGTCGTCGGCCACCTCGGCCATCAACGCCTGCTGCTTTTCCAGATCGGTGAGCAGAACGTCCAAGCCGCGGGCCGACAGGACGCGGTCGCGAGCCAGCACCTCGAGGTCGCCTTCTTTGGGATCCTGTGGCAGATAACCGATTTCGCCGGCGCGCACGACGGATCCGGCGTACGGCTCGGTCTCCCCCGCCAGGATGCGCAAAGTCGTCGTCTTGCCCGCGCCGTTGCGGCCGACCAGCCCGATGCGGTCGCCGGGCTGAACGCGCAGATCCGGGCCGTCGGGTGAGAGCAGGATGCGCGCACCAGCGCGGACCTCGAGGTCCGTGGCCGTGATCACATCTTCTCCCTTTTGCTACGGCTACTTGTCGTCGGTGAATACCGGCGGGCGTCGCTCCGCGCGCGCGGCAACCGCTTCTTCGAAGTTGGCGGTGAGCAGACGAACGAACAGCTGACCCAAGCCTTCGGCTTGCATGTGCCCTTCCAGGCTACCGGCGTCCAGTCCACTCCACAGTGTGCGCTTGGTCAACTCGATTCCCGGCCTCGAGAACGCCGCTATCCGCGCGGCGATGGCGTAGCAGGTGTCCAGCAGCTGCTCGTCGGGCACCTGGCACGACACCAGCCCGATGCGCTCGGCCTCCTCGGCGGTGACGTCGCGGCCGGTCAGCATGATGTCGAACGCCCGCGACGAGCCGATGGCCCGGGGCAGCAGGTAGCTCAGCCCCAGTTCGCTGGCGGTCAGGCCGTTGTTGATGCCGGCGGCGCGAAAGTACGCGCTCGTGGCGGCGACCCGGATGTCGGCGGCCAGCGCCAAACACAGGCCGCCGCCGATGGCCGGGCCGTTGACCGCGGCGATCACCGGTTGATGCAGGCGGCGCAGCCCCAGGATGACCTCGTCGAGGATCTCCATGGAACGCAGCGCGTAGGTCGGGCGGGTCAGCCCCTCGACGTGGGGCACAGAGCCCGCGGACTTGTGGTCGGCGCCCGAGGAGAAGCCCCGGCCCGCCCCGGTCAGCACGACCACGCGCACCGAATTGTCGTACCTGACCTTCTCCAAGGCCTCTTTGAGCGGCACCATGACGTCGAAAGCCATGGAGTTCATCCGCTCGGGCCGATTGAGGGTTATCAGCGCGACGCCGGGCCGCGGGTGCTCTACCAGTACCAGACTCACCCAAGCAACCTAGCGCGTAGCCGGGCACCGCCCTGCGCGCGCCGCGGTGTCGGGACTATTCGGCTTGACCGGCCTGGGCCGCGTCGACGTCGAACGCCTTGATTTGCTGCACCAAGTCTTCGAGAGCCGCCGGCGGCAGCGCCCCGGCCTGGTTGAACAGCAGTTTGCCCTTTTTGAAGGCCATCAGCGTGGGGATGGAACGGATCTGGGCGGCCGCGGCCAACTGCTGCTCGGCCTCGGTGTCGACCTTGGCGTGCACGATGTCGGGGTGCTTCTCCGCGGACGCCTGGAAGGTGGGCCCGAACTGGCGGCACGGCCCGCACCAGGACGCCCAGAAATCGACGAGCACGATGTCGTTGCCCTCGATGGTTTCGTTGAACTTCTCAGCGGTGAGATCGAGTGTTGTCACATTTGCCATAACGCCCGAACGCGGCTTGATGTTCCCCGGTTGCCAGGCCGCCGATACCCCACCACGCCGGACCTGCCGGGCCATCCGGACCCCCTTCCCGGGTTTGCCTGCCGCGCAATGGATGCGGGCTCGCGCGCGGTTCGCCGCGTCGACATCGACGCGTAATCGGGCCGCGGCCCGCCGTAGGTTACGGTTGCGTACGTTTTCCCACGTCGGACACACTGATGCGGACGATTCGCCGCCTCAGGGACCAGTGAGGAAATCGCGTTGGGCCATTACATCGCTAACGTCCGTGATCTCGAGTTCAACCTGTTCGAAGTGCTCGGTCTGGGCGCTGCGCTGGGCGCCGGAAGCTATAGCGACCTCGACGTCGAAACGGCGCGAACCATCCTGGCCGAAGCCGCTCGCCTGGCGGAGGGCCCGGTGGCCGAATCCTTCGCGTTCGCCGACCGCAACCCGCCGGTCTTCGACCCCGCCGAGCACACGATCAGCGTGCCGGACGAGTTGGTCAAGACCGTGCAGGTGATCAAGGAGGCCGGCTGGTGGCGGCTGATGCTCGACGAGGAGATCGGCGGCATGGCCGCACCCCCACCGCTGGCGTGGGCGGTCAACGAAATGATCATCTGCGCCAATCCTTCCGCCAACTTCTTCTGCCTCGGCCCGTTGATGGCCCAGGCCCTGTACGTCGAGGGCAACGAGGAGCAGCGGCGCTGGGCGGCGGAGGGCGTGGAGCGCGGCTGGGCGGCCACCATGGTGCTCACCGAGCCCGACGCGGGCTCCGACGTCGGCGCCGGTCGGGCCAAGGCCATCGCACAGCCCGACGGCACCTGGCACATCGAGGGCGTCAAGCGATTCATCTCCGGCGGGGACGTGGGCACCACCGCCGACAACGTCTTTCACCTCGTGCTGGCCCGGCCCGAGGGCGCCGGCCCGGGCACCAAAGGGCTGAGCCTGTTCTACGTCCCGCAATTCCTGTTCGACCCGGAAACGTTCGAACTCGGCGCGCGCAACGGGGTCTTCGCCACCGGCCTGGAACACAAAATGGGGATCAAGTCCTCGCCGACATGCGAATTAACCTTCGGCGCAACGGATTTGCCCGCCGTCGGTTACCTGGTCGGCGACGTGCACAACGGGATCGCGCAGATGTTCACCGTGATCGAGCACGCGCGCATGACGATCGGCGTGAAGGCCGCCGGCACCCTGTCCACGGGCTATCTGAACGCGCTGGCCTTCGCCAAAGAGCGGGTGCAGGGCGCGGACCTGACGCAGATGGCCGACAAGACCGCGCCGCGGGTCACCATCATCCACCACCCCGACGTGCGCCGCAGCCTGATGACGCAGAAGGCCTACGCCGAGGGTTTACGGGCGCTGTACCTCTACGCCGCCGCGCACCAGGATGACGCTGTGGCGCAACATGTTTCGAGGGCAGACCACGGGATGGCGCACCGCGTCGACGACTTGCTGCTGCCGATCGTGAAGGGCGTCAGCTCCGAACGGGCCTACGAAATCCTCACCGAGTCGCTGCAGACGCTGGGCGGTTCGGGCTTCCTGCAGGACTATCCCCTCGAGCAGTACATCCGGGACTCCAAGATCGATTCCCTCTACGAGGGCACCACCGCCATCCAGGCGCTGGACTTCTTCTTCCGCAAGATCGTTCGCGACCGCGGTGAGGCCCTGCAGTTCGTGACGGCTCAGATCAGCGAGACCATCGATGCCTGCGACGAGGCCCTCGAGCCGCAGGCCCAACTGCTGCAGACCGCGCTCGACGAGGTCATGGCGATGACGGGCGCGTTGACCGGTTACCTGATGTCCGCCGCCCAGCACCCAGGCGAGATCTACAAGGTGGGGCTCGGATCGGTGCGTTACCTGCTCGCGGTGGGGGATCTCCTGATCGGCTGGCGATTGCTGGTGCAGGCGGGCGTCGCGCACGCGGCGCTGGCCGACGCGGCCGCGACCGACGCCGCCTTCTATCGGGGCAAGGTGGCGACCGCGGCGTTCTTCGCCAAGAACATGCTTCCGAAGCTCACATCCCTGCGCAAGGTCATCGAGTCCATCGACGGCGAGATCATGCGCGTTCCGGAACAGGCATTCTGACCACCGGCATTACACACAGGTTAGCTACAGCTTCGACGGGTAATACCCATTCCGTTGGGTCCAACCATGATTGGAGAAACGTTGATGTCTGCCAGCTGTCCAACGCCCCGGCGCACCCGGTTCGCAGTCCTCGCGGTCACCGGGGTCGCCGCGCTGTCCGTCGCCGCATGCAGTTCGTCGAACAAAGCAACGCCGACGACGTCGACCTCGACGTCCACCTCGGTGGTGACCTCGACGACCACGTGGCCGGCCCCGGCCAGCGGCGAAGCCCGGGTCAGCGGCATGATCGCATCCGTCGCGGGCAATTCCATCCAGGTCACCAAGGAAGACAAATCGACCGCCGCGGTCAACTTCACCTCGACCACCAAGATCACCGAGACCATCCCCGCCGCACTGACCGACGTCACCTCCGGCAGCTGCGTCACCGTGCGGCCGACTCAGCCGCCCCAGGGCGGGCAACCCGTCACCGCGGCGTCCGTGAAGGTCAGCCCCTCCGTGAACGGCGCCTGCCCGGCCAAGCCGGCGGGGCAGGGTTCGGGACCGAGTTCCACCACCCCGGCGCCCCCAGGCTCGCCCGCGCCGACCCCGAAGCCGGCCCCGGTCCGCGGGTCGGTGGCGTCGGTGTCGGGTAACACCATCAACGTCACCGGCACCGACCCCAGCGGCAACACCACGCAGACCGCGGTGACGGTCGATGACAAGACCAAGTACAGCAAGCAGGCCTCCGCCACCACCGACGCGATTGCGCAGGGTAAGTGCCTCTGGGCGCGCGGAACGATGGACAACGGGGGCGCGCTGCAGGCGACCAGCATCAACGTGCGGCAGGCCACCGACGGCAAATGCGGCAAGCCCAAGCAGCCCGGCCAGGGTGGCTGATCGCGGCTGAGATTACCGTCACTCCAGGCGAGCGCGGCTGTGATAACCGCGCTCGCCTGGGTACTCGCTGGCGAGGGTAACCCGCGCGATCGGAGAAGTGACGATGCCTGCCACCCCGGTGAAACCCCGGCTCGCCCGGCTCGCGCTCGTCGCCGTCATCGCGGTGATCCTGCTGTGCGTCGCCATGTGCCGTTCGAACGACACCAAAACCAGCAGCCCCGCCAACCCGTCGGTGCCGGCGGCCGCCCCGCCGAGCGCGGCGCAGAGCTGACAGTTC
>NZ_LZII01000078.1:0-36725 GCF_001667425.1 Mycobacterium sp. 852002-51613_SCH5001154
GGGGGGGGGCGGCGCCCCCCCCCCCCCCCCCGCGGCGGCCCCCCCCGGGCGGGGGGCGCCCCGGGCCCCCCGGGGGGCGTGACGCTCGGGCGAAGATCGCCGTTCACCCGCCACCGCCTTGGCGGATACTTCCAAAATATGGCGTAGGTTTTAGGGGTGAATGACAACCCGTTCGCCGGCCCGTTCGCCAAGCAGCCACGGTCGCCGCTCGAACTGCTGGACACCGTGCCGGATTCCGTCATGCGCCGGTTGAAGCAGCACTCCGGCCGGCTGGCCACCGAGGCGGTTTCGGTCATGCAGGACCGGTTGCCGTTCTTCGCCGACCTGGAAGCCTCCCAGCGGGCCAGCGTCGCACTGGTGGTGCAGACCGCCATCAACAACTTCGTCGAGTGGATGCAGGACCCCCACAGCAACGTCAGCTACACCGCACAGGCCTTCGAGCTGGTGCCCCAGGACCTGGCCCGCCGCATCGCGTTGCGGCACAGCGTGGACATGGTGCGCGTCACCATGGAGTTCTTCGAAGAGGTGCTGCCGCTGGTGGCCCGCTCCGAGGAGCAGTTGACCGCACTGACCGTGGGCGTCCTGAAGTACAGCCGCGACCTGGCCTTCACGTCCGCCTCGGCCTACGCGAACGCGGCCGAGGCGCGCGGCAGCTGGGACAGCCGGATGGAGGCCAGCGTCGTCGACGCGGTGGTGCGCGGTGACACCGGCCCCGAGCTGTTGTCCCGGGCCGCGGCGCTCAACTGGGACACCACCGCCCCCGCCACGGTCGTGGTCGGGGTCCCCGCGCCGGGCCCCGGCGGGTCGACCGGACCGGGCGACGACCAGCGGGCCAGTCAGCACGTCCGCGACATCGCCGGCCGGCACGGCCGCGCCGCCCTCACCGATGTGCACGGCACCTGGCTGGTCGCCGTCGTGTCGGGCCAACTGTCGCCCACCGACAAATTCCTCGGCGACCTACTGGACGCGTTCTCCGACGGCCCGGTGGTCATCGGTCCGACGGCGCCAATGCTGACCGCGGCCTACCACAGCGCCAGCGAGGCGATCTCCGGGATGAACGCCGTCGGTGGCTGGCGGGGGGCGCCGCGGCCCGTGCCGGCGCGCGAACTCCTGCCCGAACGTGCCCTGATGGGGGACGCCTCGGCGATCGTGGCGTTGCACACCGACGTCATGGGACCGTTGGCCGCGGCGGGCCCCACGCTCATCGAGACTCTCGACGCTTATTTAGATTGTGGCGGCGCCATTGAGGCATGTGCCAGAAAGTTGTTCGTTCATCCAAACACGGTCCGCTACCGGCTCAAGCGGATCACCGACTTCACCGGACGAGACCCCACGCAGCCCCGCGACGCATATGTGCTGCGAGTGGCGGCGACGGTCGGCCAGCTCAACTACCCCACAGCTCCCGCTAGCCTTGGCACCAACGCGATGCCTCCGGTTCCGCTGCCGGTCAGGGCGGCTATCGGGAGTCAATCCGAGGCGTAGTGACCCAGGCCACAGGTCGCGGCACGATATCGAACACGTAGCTTACGGAGCTATTTTGTGGGGACTACACAAAAACCTAAGACGAGGTTCATAATCTGTTACACCCGCCAAAACCGTTTCCACAGTGTTCTCTTAAACACGTGATTGCATTGCTTGCGCCCGGACAGGGTTCACAGACCGAGGGGATGCTCTCGCCGTGGCTCGACCTGCCGGGTGCCGCGGACCAGCTCGACCTGTGGTCGAAGGCCAGCGGCCTCGACCTGGTCCGGCTGGGTACCACCGCGTCGACCGAGGAGATCACCGACACCTCGGTCACTCAGCCCCTGGTCGTCGCGGCCACGCTGCTGGCCCACCAGGAGCTCACCAAGCGCGGCCTGCTTGCCGACGCGGACCTCATCGTGGCGGGTCACTCCGTCGGCGAGATCGCGGCCTACGCGATCGCCGGTGTGATGGCCGCCGATGACGCCGTCGCGCTGGCCGCCACCCGTGGCGCCGAAATGGCCAAGGCCTGCGCCATCGAGCCGACCGGCATGTCCGCGGTGCTCGGCGGTGACGAGGCCGAGGTGCTGACCCGTCTCGAGCAGCTCGACCTGTTCCCCGCCAACCGCAACGCCGCCGGCCAGATCGTCGCCGCCGGCCCGCTCACGGCGCTGGAGAAGCTGGCCGAGGACCCGCCGGCCAAGGCCCGGATCCGCGCCCTCGGGGTGGCCGGGGCGTTCCACACCAAGTACATGGCTCCGGCCCTCGACCGCTACGCCGCCGCGGCGGCCGCCGTCGCGACCGCCGAGCCCACCGCCACGCTGCTGTCCAACCGCGACGGGCAGCCCGTCGCCTCGGCGGCGGCGGCGATGGACGCGCTGGTCGCTCAACTCACCCAGCCGGTGCGCTGGGACCTGTGCACGGCAACCATGCGTGACCGGGAAATCACGGCGGCCGTGGAGTTCCCCCCTGCGGGCACTCTCACCGGCATCGCCAAACGCGAACTTCGGGGGGTTACGACCCGCGCCGTCAAAGCACCCGCAGACCTGGACGCACTGGCCGAACTCTAGAAGCCGCTTCCAGTACAACCACATACCGCTCTAAAGAACATTCTGTTCGATCAACTCAACACATTACGAAGGGAAGACGCTGTGGCCGTCACTCAAGAAGAAATCATTGCCGGTATCGCGGAGATCATCGAAGAGGTCACCGGTATCGAGCCGTCCGAGGTCACCCCGGAGAAGTCGTTCGTGGACGACCTGGACATCGACTCGCTGTCGATGGTCGAGATCGCGGTGCAGACCGAGGACAAGTACGGCGTGAAGATCCCGGACGAGGACCTCGCCGGTCTGCGTACCGTCGGTGACGTCGTCGCGTACATCCAGAAGCTCGAGGAAGAAGACCCAGAGGCCGCCGCAGCGCTGCGCGCCAAGCTGGAGTCCGAGAACCCCGACGCCGTTGCCAACGTCAAGGCGAGGCTGGAAGCGGACAAGTGAGCAAGCCTTCCACTGCCAATGGCGGTTACCCCAACGTTGTGGTAACCGCCGTCACGGCGACGACATCGATCGCGCCGGACATCGAGAGCACGTGGAAGGGTTTGTTAGCCGGCGAAAGCGGCATCCACGTTCTCGAGGACGAGTTCGTCACCAAGTGGGACCTGCCCGTCAAGATCGGTGGTCACCTCAAGGAGCCCATCGACGAGCACATGAGCAGGCTCGACTTGCGGCGGATGTCCTACGTCCAACGGTTGGCCAAGTTGCTGGGCACTCAGCTGTGGGAGTCCGCCGGCAGCCCGGAGGTCGACCCCGACCGGTTCTCGGTGGTGGTCGGCACCGGGCTCGGCGGCGCCGAGCGGATCGTGGAGACCTACGACCTGATGAACGAGGGCGGTCCCCGCAAGGTGTCGCCGCTCGCCGTTCAGATGATTATGCCCAACGGCGCCGCGGCGGTGGTGGGCCTGCAGCTCGGTGCCCGCGCCGGAGTGATCACCCCGGTGTCGGCCTGTTCGTCGGGCTCGGAGGCGATCGCCCACGCCTGGCGGCAGATCGTCATGGGTGACGCCGACTTCGCCGTCTGCGGCGGTGTCGAGGGACCCATCGAGGCGCTGCCCATCGCGGCGTTCTCCATGATGCGGGCCATGTCCACCCGCAACGATGAGCCCGAACGTGCCTCGCGGCCGTTCGACAAGGACCGCGACGGCTTCGTCTTCGGCGAGGCCGGGGCCATGATGATCATCGAGACCGAGGAGCACGCCAAGGCCCGCGGTGCCAAGCCGCTGGCCCGGTTGATGGGTGCCGGCATCACGTCGGACGCGTTCCACATGGTCGCTCCCGCGGCGGACGGCGTGCGCGCCGGACGGGCAATGCAACGGTCGCTCGAATTGGCGGGCTTGTCCCCCAAGGACATCGACCACGTCAACGCTCACGGGACGGCGACGCCGATCGGCGACACGGCCGAGGCCAACGCCATCCGGGTCGCCGGCTGCGAGCGAGCAGCGGTGTACGCGCCGAAGTCGGCGCTGGGCCACTCTATCGGCGCGGTCGGCGCGCTGGAATCTGTTCTCACGGTATTGAGCCTTCGGGACGGCGTGATACCGCCAACACTGAATTACGAAACCCCAGATCCCGAGATCGACCTTGATGTTGTTGCGGGCGAACCTCGCTACGGCGATTTCCGTTACGCGATCAACAACTCGTTCGGGTTCGGTGGCCACAATGTGGCGCTCGCCTTCGGGCGGTACTGAGCACAGAAGGAAGATCGCAAGACTCATGACAGAGCTGGTTACCGGGAAAGCGCTCCCGAACGTGGTCGTCACAGGCATCGCCATGACGACCGCAGTCGCATCGGATGCGGAGAACACCTGGAAGTTGTTGCTAGACGGCCAAAGTGGAATCCGCACCCTCGAGGACCCGTTCATCGAAGAGTTCGACCTGCCGGTCCGTATCGGCGGGCACCTCGTCGAGGAGTTCGACAGCCACCTGACGCGCATTGAGTTGCGTCGTCTGTCCTATCTGCAAAAGATGTCCACCGTGCTGGGCCGGCGGGTATGGGAGAACGCCGGTTCACCAGAGGTGGACACCAACCGGTTGATGGTGTGCATCGGCACCGGGATGGGCTCGACCGAGGAGCTCATCTGGGGTTATGACTCGCTGCGCGAGCGCGGCACCAAGGCGTTCAACCCGCTGGGCGTGCAGAAATACATGCCCAACGGCGCGGCCGCGACGGTTGGGCTGGAGCGGCATGCCAAGGCCGGGGTATGCGCCCCGGTGTCGGCATGTGCGTCGGGCGCCGAAGGTATCGCCCAGGCGTGGCGGCACATCGTGTTCGGCGAGGCCGACATCGCGATCTGCGGTGGTGTGGAAACCAAGATCGAGGCGGTGCCCATCGCGGCGTTCGCCGCAATGCGCATCGTGTTGTCCACAACCAACGACGACCCGGCGGGCGCCTGCCGCCCGTTCGACCGCGACCGCAACGGGTTCGTGTTCGGTGAGGGTGGCGCGCTGATGGTGATCGAGACCGAGGAGCACGCCAAGGCCCGTGGCGCCAACATCCTGGCCCGGGTAATGGGGGCCAGCATCACCTCGGACGGCTTTCACATGGTGGCGCCGGACCCCGATGGGGCACGCGCCGGCCATGCGATCTCGCGGGCGATCCAGCTCGCGGGGCTCACTCCGGGCGATATCGACCACGTCAACGCCCATGCCACCGGTACCCAGGTCGGCGACGTGGCCGAGGCCAAGGCCATCAACAACGCCCTGGGCAGCCACAAGCCGGCGGTGTATGCGCCCAAGTCCGCGCTCGGCCACTCGGTGGGCGCCGTGGGTGCGGTCGAGTCGATCCTGACGGTGATGGCCCTGCGGGACCAGGTCGTTCCGCCGACGCTGAACCTCGAAAACCTCGACCCCGAGGTGGATCTGGACGTGGTGGCGGGCAAGCCGCGTCCGGGCAACTACCGGTACGCCATCAACAACTCGTTCGGATTCGGCGGGCACAACGTCGCGGTCGCCTTCGGGCGGTACTGATCACCGCTTCGTCACCAGACAGCACACCCGGAAAACAGGAGACTGCGATGACAATCATGGCCCCCGCGTCGGTCGGCGAGTCGCTCGACCCCAGGGACCCGTTGCTGCGTCTGAGCAACTTCTTCGACGAGGGCAGCGTCGAGCTGCTGCACGAGCGTGACCGCTCGGGTGTGCTTTCGGCGTCGGGCACCGTGAACGGTGTGCGGACCATCGCCTTCTGCACCGACGGGACCGTGATGGGCGGCGCCATGGGCGTCGAGGGCTGTGCCCACATCGTCAACGCCTATGACACCGCCATCGAGGAGCAGAGCCCGATCGTGGGCATCTGGCACTCCGGCGGGGCGCGCCTGGCCGAGGGCGTCAAGGCGTTGCACGCGGTCGGGACGGTGTTCGAGGCGATGATTCGCGCGTCCGGATATGTCCCGCAGATCTCGGTGGTCGTCGGTTTCGCCGCCGGCGGCGCGGCCTACGGTCCCGCGCTGACCGACGTCATCGTGATGGCGCCGGAAAGCCGGGTGTTCGTCACCGGGCCCGACGTGGTGCGGAGCGTCACCGGGGAGGACGTGGACATGGCGTCCCTCGGCGGCCCGGAGACCCACCACAAGAAGTCCGGCGTGTGCCACATCGTCGCCGACGACGAGCTCGACGCCTACGAGCGTGGCCGCCGCCTGGTCGGATTGTTCTGCCAGCAGGGCCATTTCGACCGCAGCAGGGCCGAGGCCGGTGACACCGATATCCACGCGCTGCTCCCCGAGTCGGCCCGGCGGGCCTACGACGTGCGTCCGATCGTGACCGCGATCCTGGACGACGAGACGCCGTTCGACGAGTTCCAGGCCAACTGGGCACCGTCGATGGTGATCGGGCTGGGCCGGTTGTCCGGCCGCACGGTGGGCGTCCTGGCGAACAACCCGTTGCGACTGGGTGGCTGCCTGAACTCCGAAAGCGCCGAGAAGGCAGCACGATTCGTGCGTCTGTGCGACGCGTTCGGCATCCCGCTGATCGTGGTCGTCGACGTTCCCGGCTACCTGCCCGGCGTCGACCAGGAGTGGGGCGGCGTGGTGCGCCGCGGCGCGAAGCTGCTGCACGCGTTCGGCGAGTGCACGGTTCCGCGCGTCACGCTGGTCACCCGAAAGACCTACGGCGGGGCCTACATTGCGATGAACTCCCGATCGCTCAACGCGACGAAGGTGTACGCCTGGCCGGACGCCGAGGTGGCCGTGATGGGTGCCAAGGCCGCCGTCGGCATCCTGCACAAGAAGAAGCTGGCCGCCGCGGCCGATGACGAGCGCGAAGCGCTGCACGACCAGTTGGCCGCCGAGCACGAGAAGATCGCCGGCGGTGTGGACAGCGCCATCGAGATCGGTGTGGTCGACGAGAAGATCGACCCGTCGCACACCCGCAGCAAGCTCACCGAGGCGCTGGCCCAGGCGCCGGCGCGCCGCGGTCGGCACAAGAACATCCCGCTGTAGGTCGAGAGCGGCCGCATCGGCCCCTTCAGCACGGCTCTCCGACCATTGGGTGGGCTACGAATTTGATATCACCTGTGCTATCAAATTCGGCAAGGTGGTTATGCCCTTCCGCGGCCCAGGATCGTGGTAAGCGCCCGGCGCAGTTCGCCTTCGGGGTTGTCAGGCAGCGCATCGGCACGCCAGCCGACGAAATCGTCCGGACGGATCAACAGCGCGCCTTCGGGAGTGAGTCCGGTGACTGCCGACCACTCGTCGCTATGGATGCGGTGCGCGGCCACCGGCACCGAAGCCGCAGCGGCACACCAGCGTTCGTCGCCGGTCAGCACGGTGAACCCGGGCCCAACCAGGTCGAGCGTCGACACGCCGTCGCGCACCCACACGTGGGGAACCCGGGTGCCGGGCTGAGCGCGCAACTCCCCCACGAGCTGCACACCGCCCGAAACCGTCGCAGGCCCGTCGACGTTCACCACCGCGGCCGAGCGGTATTGAAATCCGATGAGCAGTTCGAACATCGAGCACTCCTCGTCGGCCGGCAATTGTGGACCGTCCTCGCTCATGGGCAGCACGGCGAGCGTCGGGCCGGTCAGCGACTGCCGGGCGGCGAACTGCCCAACCGGGTGACGCTCGGCCTGGTAGGTATCCAGCAGTGCCGGTTCGGCGGTCCCGTCTAAAACGGCGGCCAGCTTCCAGGCCAGGTTGTGCGCACTCTGGATCGCGGTGTTGGCTCCCCCGGCCTTGAACGGCGGCATGGTGTGCGCCGAATCGCCGACGAGAAATGTTCGGCCACAACGAAATTGGTCGGCCACCTGCTCGTAGGGTTGCCAGGCCGCGACCTCGATGACATCGATGTCTATCGGCTCGCCGATCGCCCTGATGAGCACATCCCGGCAGCGTTGCGGCGTGAACTGCTCCGCCGACTCACCTTTGCCCGGGAAGTACGTGGTGATGAACATCCCCAAGTCGCCGTCGACCAGCAGAAAGATGCCGTCCACGTCAGCGTTCTTGACTTGCACGGCATCCCCGTCGGCCAACTGCGAGACGAACTTCTTCCAGGGCGCCCGGAAGTAGATGAACACGACGAAGATCGGTAACGCGCCATAACCGGACGTGCTGATGCCCAACCAGTTTCGGACCGGGCTGTGCACACCATCGGCGCCGACGAGGTAGTCGGCGCGGACAGTCTCGGACTTCCCGGTATCCCGGTCGCGGACCACCGCGGTGACGCCGGCCCCGTCTTGCTCGAGCGACACCACTTCCGTCCCGTACCGCACCTCGCTTCCCCGCCGGCGCGTCTCGCCGAGCAGAATCGGCTCCAGCCTGCTCTGCGGGCAATACTGCGCGGCGGGCTCCGGGCTGAGCGCGTCGAGTCCCGCGAAGATCGCGTTGATGTCGATGGCCACGCGTTCCTCGGCGCTGTTGAGCGTGGGCCTGACCATCAGGGTCGAAACATGGTCGGCGACCGCATGTACCTCGTCGCCGAGCCCGAGGCCGCGCAGGATTTCCAGGCTCCGGAAGCTCAGGTTGCGGGCCTTGGGATAGATGAAAGTCTCGCGCCGCTTCTCCACCAGCAGCGAATGGGCCCCGTGTTTGGCCAGCAACGCGGAGGTGGCCAAGCCGGCGGCGCCGGCACCGACGATGAGCACGGGAACGCGAATGGTCGTCATCAGAGAAATGATAGTCGCTGTCATTCGGGATTTACAGTCATAATATGAATCCCGACGCGCGCCCTAGCCGAACCGCGCCACGAACTCCTCCGCCACCGCCACCACGCGCTCGCGATCGGACTCGACCAATCCGATCCGCGTCCGCCGATCCACGATGTCCGAGACATCCAGCGCGCCCTCATGGGTGATCGCGTACTCGAATTCCGCCCGGGTGACGTCGATGCCCTCGGCGACCGGCTCAGTCGGGCGTTTGCAGCCGGCGGCGGCGACGACCTTGGCCGCCTCGGCGCCGTATCGCTGCAGCAGCGACGCCGGCAATCCGGCAACGGGGCTCGAGCCGGCCGACCCCGGGTTCGCGGGCGCGCCGATCAGCGGGAGGTTGTGGGTACGGCACTTCGTGGCGCGCAGGTGCCGCAGGCTGATCGCCCGATCCAGCACATCCTGTGCCATGTAACGGTATTCGGTCAGCTTGCCGCCGATCACGCTGATGATCCCGGATCCCGACTCCACGACGGCGTGCTCGCGCGAGACGTCGGCGGTGCGGCCCTCCCCGGTGTCGATCAACGGTCGCAGGCCCGCGTACGCACCGGTGACGTCGGCGGGGCCGAGCCCAACCCCCAACGCGGTGTTGACCGTCTCCAATAGGAACGCGACCTCGTCGGCCGACGGCGTCGGCACGTCCGGAATCGGCCCGGGCGCGGCTTCGTCGGTCAGCCCCAGGTAGACCCGGCCGAGCTGCTCGGGCATGGCGAACACGAACCGGTTGAGCTCACCGGGTATCGGAATCGTCAGCGCCGCAGTGGGATTGCCGAAGGCTTCGGCGTCGAACACCAGATGCGTGCCACGGCTGGGTCGCAGCCGCAACACGCCGTCGATCTCGGCCGCCCACACCCCGGCCGCGTTGATGACCGCCCCGGCCGAGACATCGAACGACTGCCCAGTGCGCTGGTCGGTCAGCCGCACCGAAGTGCCGGTGGCCTTCGACGCCGCCACGTAGGTCAGGATCCGCGCGCCGTGCTGCGCCGCGGTGCGCGCGACCGCGGTGACCAGCCGGGCGTCGTCGATCAGCTGCCCGTCGTAGGCCAGCAGGCCCCCGTCCAGGCCGTCACGCCGGACAGTGGGCGCCATCTGCACGACGCGCTCGGGCCCGACTCGGCGCGACCGCGGCAGCGTCGACGACGACGTGCCCGCAAGCATCCGCAGCGCGTCCCCCGCCAGGAATCCGGCGCGCACCACCGCGCGTTTGCCCCGGCCCATGGACGGCAGCAGCGGAACCAGTTGCGGCATCGCATGAACGAGATGAGGGGCGTTGCGGCTCATCAGGATTCCGCGTTCGATGGCGCTGCGCCGGGCGATCCCCACGTTGCCGGTCGCCAGGTAGCGCAGGCCGCCGTGCACCAACTTGGAACTCCAGCGGCTGGTGCCGAAGGCCAGATCATGCTTTTCCACCAGCGCCACCCGCAACCCGCGCGACGCGGCGTCCAAAGCGATGCCGGCGCCGGTGATGCCGCCGCCGATCACGACGACGTCCAGCGGTTCGCCGTCGGCCAGCGCGCTCAGGTCGGCCGCGCGGCGGGCGGCGTTGAGCGCGGTGGGGTCGGGGATCACGACAGGTATCCGTTCAGCGAGTAGGCGAGTTCGCCGGCCAGCGTTTCGGCGTCCAGGAGCGGTTCGACGATCTGCGCGGACTGAATGGTCGACTGGGCGATCAGCAGCACCATGGTCGCCATCTGGACCGGGTCGCCGGCGCGCACGCTGCCATTGCGCTGGGCGACTCGCAGCCGGGCGGCGAGGGCGTCGATCAGCATGTGCTGGCTGGTCCCGAGGCGCTCGGTGATGTAGATCGGCGCGAGCTCGGAGTGCAAGACGGACATCACGAGGCGGTCGCGGCGCAGCAGGTCGGCCACCGTGACGATCTGTCGGACAAGCGATTCCCGGTCGTCACCGAGCAGCGGCGCGTCCCGCATCACCTCGGTGACGTGCCGGGTCAACAGCGCGGCCACGATCGACTGAGTGTCCGGCCAGCGGCGGTAGACCGTGGGCCTGCTGACGCCCGCGCGTCGAGCGATCTCGGCCAGGGTCACCCGGTCCACCCCGAAATCGACCACGCAGCTGGCTGCCGCCGCGAGGATGCGCTCTCCGGTGTCCACCGGCATGCGAGCGTTACTGATTGACAGCATGTGTAATACTGTAACGCATGACGCAACCCGAGGGCCTCCTCCCCCCGATGAAGTGGAACGCCTGGGGTGACCCCGCCGCGGCCAAGCCGCTCTCCGAGGGGATCCGGGCGCTGTTGAAACAGGCTGTGGGCGTGCAGGATTCCGGCGTCGCCGAGCTCGAACCCGATCAGGTGCGCGTGCGCCCGTCGGCGTTGTCGCAGGCGCATCGCGACGCACTGGCCGAGCTCGTCGGCGCCGCCTACTGCCGCACCGACGACCGGGATCGGCTGCTGCACGCCGGCGGCAAGTCCACGATCGACCTGCTGCGCCGCAAGGACGCGGGCGTGCAGGACGTGCCCGACGCCATCCTGCTGCCCGGCGACGAGGACGCCGTCGCCACGGTCCTGCGCTACTGCTCCCACCACCGCATCGCCGTCATCCCGTTCGGCGGCGGCACCAGCGTGGTCGGCGGTTTGGATCCCGTACGCGGCGAGTTCCAAGCCGTCGTGTCCCTCGACCTGCGCCGCCTCGACCAACTGATCTCGCTCGACGACGTCTCGGGTCAGGCCGTGTTCGGGGCCGGCGTCACCGGACCGGATGCGGAACGCTTGCTTGGCGCTCAAGGCTTTTCACTCGGGCATTTCCCGCAGAGCTTCGAATACGCGACGATCGGCGGCTTCGCCGCGACGCGCTCGTCCGGGCAGGACTCGGCGGGCTACGGCCGGTTCAACGACATGGTGCGCGGCCTGCGCGTGGTCACCCCGGTGGGCACCCTGGACCTGGGCCGCGCGCCCGAGTCCGCCGCCGGCCCCGACCTGCGTCAGCTGATGATCGGCTCGGAGGGTGCCTTCGGCGTCATCACCCGGGTGCGGCTGCGGGTGCACCGCCTCCCGGAAGCCGTCCGCTACGAGGCGTGGTCCTTCCCGGACTTCGAGACCGGGGCCGCGGCCCTGCGCGCCGTCACGCAAACGGCCACCGGCTCAACCGTCATCCGGCTTTCCGACGAGGCCGAGACGGGAGTCAATCTGGCCACCACCGAGTCGATCGGCGAAAGCCAGATCACCGGCGGCTGTCTGGCGATCACGGTGTTCGAGGGCAGCAAGGAACACGTCGAGAGTCGGCACGCCGAAACCAGCGCCCTGCTGGCGGCGCAAGGCGGAACGTCGCTGGGCGAAGCGCCCGCGCGGGCCTGGGAGCACGGGCGGTTCGGCGCACCGTATCTGCGCGACTCGCTGCTGTCGGCCGGCGCACTCTGCGAGACGCTCGAGACCGCCACCGACTGGTCCAACATCCCCGCGCTCAAAGCCGCTGTGACGCAAGCGCTTACCGACGCGCTGGCCGAGACCGGCACACCGGCGCTGGTGATGTGCCACATTTCGCACGTCTACCCCACCGGAGCGTCGTTGTACTTCACCGTCGTCGCCGGCCAGCGCGGCAATCCGATCGAACAATGGAAGGCCGCGAAAAGGGCCGCGTGCGACGCGATCATGGCCACCGGCGGCACGATCACCCACCACCACGCGGTCGGCGCCGACCACCGCCCCTGGATGGCCGACGAGGTGGGCGAGCTGGGGGTGCAGGTCTTACGCGCGGTCAAGGCGACCCTGGACCCCGCTGGAATCCTCAACCCCGGCAAGCTGATTCCATGAATCGGCGCGAGATCGCGAAAGTGATCGCGCTGACCAACCCCGTCTCCGGGCACGGCGCCGCGATCCGGGCGGCGGAGCGCGCGATCGCGCGGCTGCACCACCACGGTGTCGAGGTGGTCGAGATCATCGGCGACGACGCGCAGGACGCGCGCTACCTGGTGAGCGCGGCACTGGAGAAGGGCGTCGACGCGGTGATGGTGACCGGCGGTGACGGCGTCGTCTCCAACGCGCTGCAAGTGCTCGCGGGCACCGACGTTCCAATCGGCATCGTGGCGGCGGGGACGGGTAACGACCACGCCCGCGAATTCGGTCTGCCCACAAAGGATCCGGAAGCCGCCGCGGACATCATCGTCGACGGCTGCACGGAAACCATCGACCTGGGCCGGATCCGCGCCGAGAACGGGGCCGACAAGTGGTTCGGCACGGTGGCGGCCACCGGATTCGACTCCCTGGTGACCGACCGGGCCAACCGGATGACCTGGCCGGACGGGCGGTTGCGGTACTACGTCGCCATGCTCGCCGAGCTATCGCAGTTGCGGCTGTTGCCCTTTCGCATGGTCCTCGACGGGACGCGAGAGATCGATGCCGACATCACGCTGGCGGCCTTCGGCAATACCCGCAGCTATGGCGGCGGCATGCTGATCTGCCCCCACGCCGATCACACCGACGGTCTGCTCGATATCACCATGGTGCACTCGGCGTCCCGGACGAAGCTGGTCCGCCTCTTCCCCACCGTGATGAAAGGCACCCACGTCGACCTCGACGAGGTGAGCACCACGCGGGCCAAATCCGTTCAAGTCGAGTGCCCGGGCATCAACGTCTACGCCGACGGCGACTTCGCCTGCCCGCTGCCCGCCGAGATCAGCGCGGTTCCGGGCGCGCTGCGGATCCTGCGCCGAGCTGAGGACCAATAGCGGCTCGCCGAATTGATATCGCCTGCGCTATCAAGTTCGAGGGTCGCCGATTGCCCTCCAGACGTCGAAACGCGCCTAGCCGACTCCCCGGCTGAGCCAGGTCACCTCGCCGACCTCGCCGCCGTCGCGGTACGACTCCAGGGCGTCGTCCCACGCCGTTCCCAGCACTGTGTCCAGCTCGGCGGCCAGGGTGTCGGCGCCCTGCGCCATCAGCGCGCGCAGCCGCATCTCCCCGACCATGACGTCGCCGTTGGCGCTCATCGCCCCGCTCCACAGGCCGAGCTGCGGGGTGTGGCTGAATCGCTGGCCGTCCACTCCGGGGCTGGGGTCCTCGGTGACCTCGAACCGCAGCACCGACCAGGAGCGCAAGGCGTTGGCCAGCCTGGCGCCGGTGCCGACCGGCCCGACCCAGTTGGTGACCGCGCGCAGCTGTCCGGGCATGGCCGGCTGCGGCGTCCAGGTGAGGTTCGCCTTCGCCCCAAGGGTCGACGACAACGCCCACTCGACATGCGGGCATACCGCTGCCGGCGAGGCGTGCACGTACACCACGCCAGTCGTCACGTCGGCGAATTGATTCGACGCACGCATATCCTGCTCCTTCGGTTCCGCGAGGGACGTCTTCCCCAACGACCTGGCGGACCTACAAGCAGGATCTGCTAACTATTTGTGTGTCGTGCGTGTCTATTGTGCCTTGTGATGCCCGTGTTGCGCTAGTGTGCATTTTCCATTAGCCATATTCGGCGATCACGGCGTCGGAAATCGCAGGCCAGGGCCGCAGCGCCCACTCCCCGAAATCGCGGTTCGTGAGGACCACCAGCGCCAGGCCACGTTCGGGATCCGCCCAGATGAAACCGCCCGCCTGCCCGAAATGGCCGTACGTTCGCGGCGAATTGCGGGCGCCGGTCCAGTGCGGCGATTTGGCGTCCCGGATCTCGAAACCCAGCCCCCAGTCGTTGGGTCGCTGCACACCGTAGCCGGGCAACACCCCGTCCAGACCGGGAAATTGCACCGCAGTCGCCTCGGCGTGCAGTTCGGCCGAGACGGTCGACGGTCGCAGCAGGTCGACGGCGAAAGCCGCCAGGTCCGCCACCGTGGACGTCGCCCCGAACCCGGCGGCCGGCGCGCCGCCGTCCAGCCGGGTGGCGGCCATGCCCAAGGGTTCGCAGACCGCTTCGGCCAGGTAGCGCCCGAACTCGATGCCGGATTCGCGCTCCACGACTTGGGCGAGCACGGTGAAGCCGTGGTTGGAGTAGATGCGCCGCGCCCCGGGGGCGGCCAGCACGTGATCGTTGTGCAGGGCCAGGCCCGACGCGTGCGCCAGCAGGTGGCGGATCGTGGCGCCCGGCGGGCCGGCGGCGGTGTCCAGGTCGACGACACCCTCTTCGACGGCCACGTGCACGGCGCGGGCCACCAGCGGCTTGGTCACCGAAGCAAGCTCGAACACCCGCTCGGTGTCGCCGTGGCCGGCCAGCACCCCGTCGGGTCCGATCACCGCCGCGGCGGCCGCCTCGACCGGCCAATCAGCCAGCGCGTCGAGTGCCGCCATCACTTCCGGGCGATGTAGTAGTTATTGATCGGGTCCGACTCGATCTCGGCCACCTGCACGTCGTCGAACCCGGCATCGCCCAGCATCGCGGTGGCCAGCTGTGTCCCCCAGGCGGTGCCCAGCCCGGCGCCGTCCAGCGCCAACGACACCGTCATGCAGTGCATCAGCGACGTGGTGTAGAGGTAGGTGCTCATCGGGATGCCGACGTTGTCCTCGAGCCGGCTCGACGCCTTGATGTCGGCCATCAGCAGCACGCCGCCGGGACGCAGGGCGCGGTGGATGTTCTCCAACACCCGCGCCGGGTGGGCCTGGTCGTGGATGGCGTCGAACACGGTGATCACGTCGTAGGCGTCCGATTTGTCCAGCTCCGCCAGGTTGTGGCTTTCGAAGGTCGCGTTCGCCAGACCGAGGTCGGCCGCCTCGCGGGCGCCGACGGCGATCGCCTCGTCGGAGAAGTCGATTCCGGTGAAGCGGCTGGCCGGAAACGCCCGCGCCATCACGTTGACCGCGTGGCCGCTGCCGCAGCCGAAATCCGCCACGTCGGCTCCCGAGCGCAAGCGTTCGACGAGACCGTCGACCAGCGGCAGCACCACATCGACCAAAGCGTTGTCGTACACCACGCCGCTCTGCTCGGCCATCAGCGCGTGGAACCGGGGGAACTCGCCGTAGTGCAGGCCGCCGCCCTCGCGGAAGCAACCGATGATTTTCTGTTCGACTTCGGCGAGCTGCGGGACGAACAGGGCCACCAGGGCCAGGTTGTCCGGCCCGGCCGCCCGGGTCAGCACGCCCGCGCGGTGCGCGGGCAGCGAGTAGGTGGCGGAGTCGGGGTCGTAGTCGACGACGCGCCCGGTCGTCATGCCGGCCAGCCACTCGCGCACGTAGCGCTCGTTGAGGCCGGCCGCTTCGGCGATCTGCGCGCTGGTGGCGGAAGCCAGCCCCGCCATCGTGTCGAGCAGCCCGGTCTGGTGCCCGATGCTCAGCAGCAGCGTCAGGCTGGCGCCGTCGATGGCCGCCGCGATTCGTTCGCTGAATTCTTCGGACGTTTCGGAAGCGGTCTCGGCTGCCGTCATGCCCAGCGACGCTACACCGTAGGTTGGTGGCCATGAGTCAGACAGTGCGCGGCGTGATTTCACGAAAGAAGGGCGAACCCGTCGAGCTGGTGGACATCGTCGTCCCGGACCCCGGGCCCGGCGAGGCCCTGGTCGACATCATCGCCTGCGGGGTGTGCCACACGGACCTGACCTACCGCGAGGGCGGCATCAACGACGAGTACCCCTTCCTGCTCGGCCACGAGGCGGCCGGCCGGGTCGAGGCGGTCGGCCCCGGCGTGACCGCGGTCGAGCCAGATGACTTCGTCATCCTGAACTGGCGCGCGGTCTGCGGCCAGTGTCGGGCCTGCAAGCGCGGCCGCCCGCACCTGTGCTTCGACACCTTCAACGCCGCGCAGAAGATGACGCTGACCGACGGCACGGAACTCACGCCCGCCCTGGGCATCGGGGCGTTCGCCGACAAGACGCTGGTGCACGCCGGCCAATGCACCAAGGTCGATCCCGCCGCCGACCCTGCTGTCGCGGGCCTGCTCGGCTGCGGGGTGATGGCCGGGATCGGCGCGGCGATCAACACCGGCGGTGTCACCCGCGACGACACCGTCGCGGTGATCGGCTGCGGCGGCGTCGGCGATGCCGCGATCGCCGGCGCCGCGCTGGTCGGGGCCCGGCGCATCATCGCCGTCGACACCGACGACACCAAGCTGGACTGGGCCCGCGAGTTCGGCGCCACCCACACCGTCAACGCCCGCCAGGCCGACGTCGTGGAGGCGATCCAGGACCTCACCGACGGGTTCGGGGTCAACGTCGCGATCGACGCCGTCGGCCGGCCCGAAACCTGGAAGCAGGCCTTCTATGCCCGCGACCTCGCGGGAACCGTTGTGCTGGTGGGTGTTCCGACGCCCGACATGAAGCTCGACATGCCGCTGATCGACTTCTTCAGCCACGGCGGGTCGCTGAAGTCGTCGTGGTACGGCGATTGCCTGCCCGAACGGGACTTCCCCACCCTGATCGACCTCTACCTCCAGGGCCGGCTGCCCCTGGAGAGGTTTGTCTCCGAGCGAATCGGGCTAGACGACGTCGAGGAGGCTTTTCACAAGATGCACGGAGGCAAGGTGTTACGTTCGGTGGTGGTGCTCTGATGGTGAACATCGAGCGGGTGGTCACCCACGGCACCTTCGAACTCGACGGCGGCAGTTGGGAAGTCGACAACAACATCTGGCTGATCGGCGACAACTCCAACGTGGTGGTGTTCGACGCCGCCCACGACGCGGGGCCGATCGTCGAGGCCGTGGATGGCCGCCATGTGGTCGCGGTGGTGTGCACGCACGGTCACAACGACCACGTGACGGTCGCGCCGGAACTCGGCAAGACGCTCGACGCGCCGGTGCTGCTGCATCCCTCCGACGAGGTGCTGTGGCGAATGACCCATCCGGACAACGAGTTTCGCCCGCTATCCGATGGCGAGACGCTGAGCGTCGGAGGGACCGAGCTACGGGCGCTGCACACCCCGGGCCATTCCCCCGGATCGGTGTGTTGGTATTCGCATGACCTGGGGGTCGTGTTCAGCGGCGACACGCTGTTCGCCGGCGGCCCGGGCGCGACCGGGCGCTCATATTCGGACTTCCCGACGATCCTGCAGTCCATCTCCGAGCGGCTGGGCAAGCTGCCCGGTGAGACGGTGGTGCACACCGGCCACGGCGACAGCACCACCATCGGCGACGAGATCGTCCACTACGCAGAGTGGGTGGCCCGCGGCCACTGAGCCGCGTCGGGCCACTGAGCCGCGTCCGGCCACGCGCAGGCCCGTGCGGCCACATCCGCCACACCAGCACCAGGCCCGGACCACCACACGGTCCCCGTTTTTGATATCGCGGGCGATATCAAAAACGAGAGTCGTCGATTGGTCCGAGACCAGCGCGCATCACGGTTGCGGCAGATTCGCGGCCACCACCGCGCGGCGCCGCGTACGGCCCAACCACAAACCGGACATGATCGAATCGACCAGCCCCACCACGAACAGCCCGACGAACAACCACACCAAAAAGCCCACGGAACTCTTGTGCCCGAAGGCCAGTCGCGGGTTGATATAGCCGTTGACCTGCCCGTCGGTCGTGATGTTGTAGGTGCCGCCGGCCGCAATCCGAGCCACCCACACCCGCACGTGCGCGTCGTTGTTGACGGTCGTTGTGCTGCCGATGTTTTCGGTCACCACGGGCTGCGCCACGCCGTCGGGCGGCGCGAGGGTGACCCCCAGCGGAGGCACGGGTAGCCCCCGGTCGGGACTGCTGATGACGACGGTGTGCAGGCTGATGGTGACGTCACCGGCGGGCAGGTCGAGGCTGCCGGAGCCCGGGACCGGCACCTCGCCGTAGGCGTTGTACTTGTCCAGGAAGAACGCGTTGAGCACCAGGGCGACGATGAAGCCGCCCACCGACACGGCCATCAGCGTGACGGCGGCGGCCAGCGAAATCTTCGCGACCCGTCGGCTGCTCATCCAGGCAGTGTGGCACCGCGGGCCGGGCGCTGCCAGCGCACCAGCGCAAAGCCGACGGCGACGAAGGCCAGCATCGGCACCCAGTCCCCCAGCAGCTGGTAGGGCGTGACGCGCGAACCCAACGGCACGCTCACCACGGTCACGCCCCGGAAGTCCGACGGGTACCACGCCAGCCGGTGGCCTCGCGCGTCGAACGCCGCGCTGTCGCCGGAGGATCCGGCGTGCACGGCCGGGCGGCCCGCCTCGACGGCGCGCACCGCCACCTGGGCGGCCAGCTGTGGCTGCGCCCAGGTCCCCTGGTATGACGACGTGGAGCTCTGGTACACCAACAGCTCCGCACCGAGTCGCGCCTCCCGGCGGGCCAGGTCCGAGAACAGGGTCTCGTAGCTGATCAACGGGCCGATACCCAGTGCGCCGGCGTGCAACACGACGGGCCCGGTCCCACGTTGCCGGTCCTCGGCCGCGGCCCTGCTGTGGCGGGTGATCCAGCCGAAAAGCGGTCGCAGCGGGACGTATTCGCCGAACGGCACCAGCCGGGTCTTCCGGTACGTGCCCAACGATCCACCCGACCCGATGAGCACCGCCGACTTGTAGATCCCGCCGCCGGGCGCGGGCGCGTCGACGTTGACCAACAAATCAGCCCCCACCCGCCGCGATAGCTCGGTGAGCCGCGCCAACACTTCCGGGTGGCCGGCGAGATCGGAGCCCACGGTGCTTTCCCCCCAGACCACCAAGTCCGGGCGCTGACCCGCAACCGAAGCGGTGAGCTCCTCGGCGGCGGCCTGGCGGGCGCCCGAGTCGGCGATGTCGCCCGGCTGCACCAGCGCCACCCGCACCGTGGCGCCGCCGGCGGGCGACGGGCCCAGCAGATACCAGGCCGGACCGAGAGCCGCGCAGGCCACCGCGCACCCCAGCGCGACGAGCCGGCCCGAAGCGTCGCGGTGCACCACCACGCCCACCAGAGCCGTATTTGCCGCCACCACAAGGAAACTCGTCAGCCACACCCCTCCCAAGGATGCCGAGGCCAGCGTGACGGGCTGGGCGGACTGCGACGCGCCCAGCGACGCCCACGGGCCACCCAGCGGCGGCCACGACCGCACGGCCTCGGCGGCGACCCACGCGCTGGGCAACACCACCACCGCGGAAACCGTCCGCGCCGGGCCGACGGGCCCGGACAGCAATCGATGCGTCAACCACCCCCAGGGCAGCCAGAGCGCACCGAAACCGATGGCGATCACCGCGAGCAACGGGCCGACGAACGTCAGCAGCCAGTACTGGGTGGCCAGCACGAATCCGGCGACGCCGAGCCACGCCCGCACGCACGCCTCCCATCCGGTAGCCGCGGCCCGCACCAACAGGAGCAGCGGCACCAGGCCGAACCAGGCCAGCCACCACCACGACGGCGCGGGAAAGGCGAGCGCGGGCAGCGCGCCCACGACCAACGCGGCCGCCCAGCCACGGATGCGCTGTCGACGAGCCGACACAAAGAGCACACTATGACGGGGCGCACTCGAAGGGAGCGTTACGCATGGCCAACGATCTTGTCGCCACGGTGCCCGACCTGTCGGGCAAGCTGGCAATCGTCACCGGCGCCAACAGCGGCCTGGGGTTCGGCCTGGCCCGGCGGCTCGCCGCCGCCGGCGCCGACGTCGTCATGGCGATCCGCAACCGCGGCAAAGGGGAGAAGGCGATCGCGGAAATCCGCGACACGGTCCCCGACGCCAAGCTGGCCATCAAGTCGCTGGACCTGTCGTCGCTGGCCTCGGTCGCTGCGCTGGGTGAACAACTCAACGCCGAGGGCCGCCCCATCGACATCCTGATCAACAACGCCGGCGTCATGACCCCGCCGGAACGCGACACCACCGCCGACGGTTTCGAATTGCAGTTCGGCAGCAACCATCTCGGGCACTTCGCCCTGACGGGGCACGTGCTGCCGCTGCTGCGCGCGGCGGGCAAAGCGCGCGTGGTCTCGCTCAGCAGCCTGGCCGCCCGCCAAAGCGGCAAGATCCACTTCGACGACCCGCAGTTCGAGAAGTCCTACGCGGCCATGTCGGCCTACGGCCAGTCGAAGCTGGCGGTGCTGATGTTCGCCCTCGAGCTGGACCGGCGCAGCCGGGCGGCCGGCTGGGGCATCATGTCCAACGCCGCGCACCCCGGCCTGACCAAGACCAACCTGCAGATCGCCGGACCCTCGCACGGGCGCGAAAAGCCCGCTCTGATGGAGCGGCTGTACAAGGCGTCCTGGCGCTTCACGCCGTTTTTGTGGCAGGAGATCGACGAGGGCATCCTCCCGGCGCTGTACGCGGCCGCCGCGCCGCACGCCCAGGGCGGCGCGTTCTACGGGCCGCGCGGCTTCTACGAGGCCGCCGGCGGCGGGGTGCGGCTGGCCAAGGTGCCCGCGCCCGCCCGCAACGAGGCTGACTGCCAACGACTTTGGGAGCTTTCCGAGCAGCTCACCGGCGTCAGCTACCCGAAGCCGACCTGACGACTATCGTTGGGACATGCGGCCTGAGCCTCGGATGCCCGAATCGAGCATTGTGGTCCGGCCGGAGCCCGTCTATACCCAGTCGTCGCGGCTGCAGGCCGCCGGGTTAGGCCCGGCCATCGCGTTGTTCAAGCGGGCCGCCGAGCAGGTGCCGCTGCCCAAGCCCCCGCAGCCCATCGTCATCGCCGATTACGGTTGCGCCAACGGACACAATTCGCTCAAGCCGATGTCGGCGGCGATCGCGCTCCTGCGTCGGCGCACCCAAAACGACCACGCAATCCTGGTGGCGCACACCGACATTCCCGACAATGACTTCTCGGCGCTGTTTCGCACCCTGTCCGACGACCCGGAGAGCTACCTGCACCTGGATGCGGCGACGTTCGCATCGTCGATCGGCCGGTCGTTCTACGACCAGATCGTGCCGTCCAAGACCGTCAACCTGGGCTGGTCGTCGTGGGCGGCGCAGTGGCTGAGCACGATGCCCGCCGAGGTGCACGATCACCTGCACATCTCCTACAGCCACGACGAAGACGCGCGCGCGGCATACACCCAGCGGGCGGCCCTGGACTGGCACAACTTCGTGGCGTTCCGCGGCCGCGAACTGGCCCCCGACGGGCGGCTGGTGGTGATGACGATCGCCCTCGACGAGGACGGCACATCGGGCTTCCCGACGCTGCTCGACGCGATGCTCGAGGCGCTGCATGCACAGGTCCGCGACGGCCTGCTGCGCCAGGAGGAGCTGCGCCGGATGACCATTCCCACATTCGCCCGCAGCGAGAAGGACTTTCGCGCCCCGTTCGCGCCCAGCGGACGCTTCGAAGGCCTGACCATCGACCATCTCGAGACGTTCAACGCCGAGGATCGCTTCTGGATTCGGTTCCAGGCGGACCGCGACGCCGAGGCCTTCGGCGCGCAGTGGGCGGCATTCGCCCGCGCGGCGCTGTTCCCCGCGCTGGTGCGCGGGCTGGATGACGGGGTGCGCGACGGGCGGGCCGGCGAATTCGTCGACCAACTTCAGGACGCGGTCGCGGCGAGCCTGTCAAGCGCACCCGAGCCGATGCGGATTCCTCTCGCGCTGGTCGAGCTGGTGAAGCGCGAACGATCCCTGTCGTGAGAGTTTCGACACAACGCCGCAACGGGTAACCCCTGCAAATCGCGACCTGCGATGGCGAGGGGGTAGACGCATGAGCGTGCAGGACGATAAATCGGCCGACCAGCACACCGACCAGGCCGATGAGGACACCGATCAGGAAACCGATCAAAAGCTGACGGAAAAGCCGGAGCCGGACGAGGACGACAAGAAGAAGGCCGCCGAAATGATGGAGGCCTACAAAGAAAAGGCCACCATCGTGCTGCCCGGCACCGGCGGCAGCGTTTCGGGCACCGCGGTCAACGACTGGTTGGACGAGGACGGCAATCCCAGGCACGAAGTTCCCGACAACGCGGGTTCCGATGACCAAGGCAAGGCCGACCAGGGCGAAGCCGAGACGGAAGAGGGCCGCGACGAGGAAGCTCTGAAGGACCAGATCGAGAAGGACAAGGCCCTGAACGAGAAGCTCAAAGAGGCCGCAAAAGCGGAGAACAAGGGCGAAAAGGACTGACCTAGCGGGTCGTTCCCAGCTGGGAGCCCAATTGGGGGATGCCGCTGATGCCCAAGTCGCCCCCGATCCCTTGAATGATCTGATTGATCCGGTCCAGCCCCGGGATGGCTTCGTTCAGGCCGGGCACCGGGGGGATGGGCGGTACCTGCGGGATCGCCGGACGCACGGGCGCGGCCGCGAGTGGCGGCGCATGCTGCGGTTTGGCTGACGGGACGCTGGTCGACGGCGTTTCGGTTTGGGCGGGCGGATTGGTATCCGTCGGCGTTGTCGTTGAAGGCGCGGGAGCCTCTTCGCTGGGCGGGGGCGCCTGAGCGGTCGCGGTGTTGGCCGGCGGCGCGGGGACCGGACCGCTGGTCACGCCCGGCGCCGGGGTCGTCGCGGTCTTGTTCGCCGAAGTCAGGCCGATCGTGACTGCGGTCCCGACGAGCGCCACCCCCGCGGCCGCACCCACTATCGCCGCCATCACCGGCAGGCGAAACAGGCGGCGCTTGCGCTTCTCGCCCCCGGCATCGGCAGTGGAGTCTTCTGCGGCGACGGGTTCTTCGGCGGCGGGCGCCGCCTGCGAGGCGGTCGCCGCCTGCGATTGGTTGCCGGTCTGCGACCACGCCTGCACGGACGCGGCGCCGGCTGTCGGCCAGGCGGGCGCCGCCTGCGCCGTCGCGGTCGCTTCGGGCGACCGGGTGCTGGGGACCGCCCGCGCGGTCGCCGTGGCGGGCGCGGCCGGGGCCGACGCCGTCGCGGCGCTCTCGCCGGGCCCATGCGCCGCCCGCAGCGCGGCGCCGGTGGCCGCCGTCAGCTGCGGGCGCGGCGTGGTGATGACCGGGACGCGGAAGTACTGCGACAGCGTGGTGGTGATCGCGGGGATGTTCGCTCCACCGCCGGCGGACACCACCGCTACCAGGTCCTGAATTCCGTTGCGCGCCAACGCGTTTTCCAGCACGGCCACGAACCTGTCCAGTGGGGTGCGGATCGCCTCGTCAAGCTCGTCGCGGGTGACACGCACTTCGCCGGTCAGCCCGTCGCTCAGCGTGGCCGCCGTGGTCGCCGACAGCTCCTCCTTGGCGCTTCGGCACGCGGTGCGCAGCCGGCTCAGCGAGCCGATCGCCACGGTGCCCGCCGGGTCGAACGCGGCGGTGCTCGGCATGTTGGAGATGACGGCGCTCAGCAGCGCCTGGTCGATCAGGTCGCCGGAGAAATCGTGCAGCCGCACGGTCGGGGCCAGCGCCTGGTAGTCACCGTCGGCGCGCATGAACGTGACGCTGGTACCGCTGCCGCCGAAGTCGCACACCGCCACCGTCCCGTGGGCCGGTAGGCCGGGGGCGGTTCGCACGGCCAGCAGCGTCGCCGCGGCGTCCGGAATCAGCATCAGCGGCCGCGCCCGGTTGGACCATTCGGCCACCGAGCTCAGCGCTGTGCCCACCGCGTCGACCGCCGGCGACGGCCAGTGGGCGGGATAGGTGACGGCGACGCTCTCGGGCAGGGTGCGCCCCCCGGTCACGCTGTAGGCCAGCGCCCGCATGGCGTCCGCGATCAATTCCTCGCTGCGGTGTACCGACCCGTCCGCCGCCACCACGCCGCGGGGGTCGGAGATGCGATTGACGAACCCGGTGATCACCAGGCCGGGCTGGTTGAGCCGCGGATTTTCGGCGGGGATGCCGACCTCCGGCGCGCGCTCCGGATAGAGCGTCAGGACGGGCTTGCGGGTGATGGCCTTCTCGGCGGCGACGGCCGCCAGGTTGGTGGTGCCGATCGACAGGCCCAGCGCGGTCCCAGCTCCATTGGCCATATGTCCCAACCCCAACTTCAGCAACTCGCAAACCAGGCTAGCCGTAAGTGTGCCGCCGAAACCTGTACCAAGTCTCTGCGGCACCTATGTGCAGGCTGTGCGCCGGTCACCGGATGTTGCCCGCCCCGGCGATCAGCGGCAGGTCAAGCGGCGTGACCCAGCCCGGCCGCAACTCGTTGACGGCCGACACGGCGTTGAGGGCACGCATCCCGGTCGCCAGGCAGCCGGCCGTAGCCGCGTCGCGGCCCGAGTTGTCGGTGAACCGGAACGCGGTTTCCTGGAAGACGCTCGGCGTGCCCTCGATCTCCACCCGGTATACGTCGTTGTCATGGCCGGAGGGCCAGTCGGGGGCGGCGTCGAGGCCGATCCGGTTGACGTGTTCGAGCTGAATCCTGGTCTCGCCCTTGTAGATTCCGTTGATCGTGAATCGGACGGCCGCCACGTGTCCGGGTTTGATGACGCCCTTGACGGTGTTGCGCTCGGTGGGCGTCACCCATTTGTCCCAGGTGGTGGTGATCTCGTCGAGCATGATGCCGGCCGCGTGGGCGATCATGGGGACGGTTGCGCCCCACGCGAAGATCAGCATGTTGGAGTCTTCCAGCAGCGGCTGGTATTCGGGCTCGCGGCCGATGCCCATCTCGACTTCGTAATCGCCTTCGTAGTTGGTGTAGTCCAGCAGTTCGGAGGCGCGCACCCGGCGCACCTCCGAGCAGAGGCCCATCAGCGTCATGGGGAACAGGTCGTTGGCGAAGCCGGGGTCGATGCCGGTGGTGAAGCAGGACGACTCCCCCAGCTCGCACGCTTCGGTGATGGGCGCGATCCACTGCGGCGGGTTGAGGTGCATGGTCGGCCACACCCACGGGGTCATGGCCGTCGAGCACACGTCGATGCCCGCACGCAGGAAGCGGGTGATCAGCGCGATGTTCTCCTTGGCGTGCATCGCGGTCGGGCCGTAGTGCACCAGCGCATCGGGCTTCAGCGCGATCAGGGCGTCGACGTCGTCGGTGGCGATGATGCCCGTCGGCTCGGGCAGCCCGCAGACGTCGGCGACGTCGCGCCCAACCTTGTCGGGGTTGCTTACCCCCACACCCACCAATTCGAACAACGGATGCTTGACGATTTCGGCGATCACCATCTTGCCGACGAAGCCGGTGCCCCAGACCACCACACGCTTCGAGCCGTGTTCCGACATACTCACCTTTCCGTAGCCGCCCCCGTGGGACTCACACTAGAACGGCTTTCGTTAGGGCGGAAAGCTTCCGTAGCACCGCGCGTGGTGACACGATGCAAATCATGACGAAGCATGTGCGCGGGCTTTCGATTCTGTTCGCCGTGGGTGTCGGTTGCGCGGGGACGATCCCCGGCGTGGCCCACGCGATCCCCGAGATGCCCCACGCCCGTTACGAGGTGACCGGTGCCGGCGTCGCGCAGTACCTCGTATATCAAACGGACACCGGTCAACTCCACCAGGTCAACGCGCCGCTGCCCTGGTCGACGGAATTCACTTCGTTCGGGGGCCAGGTGTACGTGATCAGCGCGCAGGGGGTGGGCCCCATCCGCTGCCGCATCCTGCTCGACGGCAACGTGGTCGCCGATGCGCAATCGGCCGGTGGCAGGACCGTGTGTACGCACTAGCGGTTTCCTAGGAGGTAATCGGTGAGTCTCAAGACGGGTATCGCGACGCGAACCAACGGGGCGCCACCGCCCGAAGTCCCCCTCTCCGAGATTCACCTCGACTCGCTGGACTTCTGGGGTCTCGACGACGACTTCCGCGACGGTGCCTTCGCGACGTTGCGCCGGGAAGCCCCGCTGTCGTTCTGGCCCGCGATCGAGATGGAGGGCTTCGTGGCGGGCGACGGGTATTGGTCGCTCACCAAGCACGACGACGTTCACTTCGCCAGCCGTCATCCGGAGATCTTCAGCAGCACCCCGAACATCACGGTCAACGACAACGCGCCCGAGATCGCCGAGTACTTCGGCTCGATGATCGTGCTGGACGATCCGCGGCACCAGCGGCTGCGCTCGATCGTCAGCCGCGCGTTCACCCCGAAGGTGGTGGCCCGCATCGAGGCGTCGGTACGCGAGCGGGCCCGCCGGCTGGTCTCGTCGCTGATCACCAATCACCCCAATGGGGAAGCCGATCTGGTCACCGAGCTCGCCGGGCCGCTGCCGCTGCAGATCATCTGCGACATGATGGGCATTCCCGAGGAAGACCATCAGCGAATCTTCCACTGGACCAACGTGATTCTCGGGTTCGGCGACCCCGACCTGACCACCGACTTCGACGAATTCCTCAAGATCTCGATGGACATCGGGGCGTACGCCACCGCGCTCGCCGAGGACCGCCGCGTCAACCACCATGACGACCTGACCACCAGCCTGGTCGAAGCCGAGGTCGACGGCGAACGGCTGTCGTCGGCCGAGATCGCGTCCTTCTTCATCCTGCTGGTGGTGGCCGGCAACGAGACGACGCGCAACGCGATCAGCCACGGCGTGCTCGCCCTGTCCCGCTACCCCGACGAACGGGACAAGTGGTGGGCCGACTTCGACCGGCTGGCGCCCACGGCGGTCGAGGAGATCGTGCGGTGGGCCTCGCCGGTGGTCTACATGCGGCGGACCCTGACCCGCGACTTCAAGCTGAGCGGCACCAAGCTCGCGGAGGGCGACAAGGCCGTGCTGTGGTACAACTCGGCCAACCGCGACGAGTCGACTTTCGCCAACCCCTGGCTGTTCGACGTGGCGCGCACCCCCAACCCGCATTTCGGCTTCGGTGGCGGCGGGGCGCATTTCTGCCTGGGCGCCAACCTCGCCCGCCGCGAGATCCGGGTGATCTTCGACGAGTTGCGCCGCGAGATACCCGACATCGTCGCGACCGACGAACCCGCGCGCCTGCTGTCGCAATTCATCCACGGCATCAAGGCCCTGCCGGTCGCCTGGACCCCGCCGCGGGGGTAGCGCGCAGTCCGGAAGCATGTGCGCACTTTGAAATTTGATAGCGCATGCGATATCAATTCCGGGCCTAACCTAGTCGTCATGACGATTCCCGCGTTTCCGCCCGCGGAGGTGCTGGCCGCCCGCGAGAAGCTCGTGCTCGACCACTTCCACGACGAGGTCCGCCAGGACTGGGACGACGTGTTGTCGACCTTCCCGCATCCGCGCTACGAGCTGATCCCGCAGATGATCGTGCACGACGGCGACGCCGCGGTGCGCGACTACTACACCTACACGCGCACCGCGTTTCCCGACCAGGACCACGAGATCATCGCGTTGCGGCACAGCGCCGACGCGGTGATCGTCGAGTTCTGGTTGATGGGCACCCATCTCGGTTACCTGGGCAAGGTTCCGCCCACCGGCAGCCGGTTCCGGGTCCGGATGACCGCCTACTTCGTCTTCGACGAAGCCGAAACGCTTGTCTGCGAACGCATTTACTTCGACACGCTGACCATGATCAAACAGCTCCTCGGCGGCCTGGACATGAAGAAGCCGGCGAACTGGCTGCTGGCCGCGCGCTGCGCGCGCGGATTCCTCTCGATGTCCTCGGAAAAGCCCGACCCGGCGCTCACGGGTGCCTAAACTTACTGCATGCGTGGCCTTTATGCGTTAGGCGGCCTGACCGCCGTGGCGATATTAGGTTTGTGCGCGACGGCCACCGCCGCGCCGTCGCCGCCGGGCTCGCACACCGAGAAGTGGATCGACCTGCAGACGGGCCAGTGCGTGGCCGACCTGCCACCGATCGACCTGAGCCGCGTGACGGTCACCGTGGTTGATTGTGCCACAGCACATTTGGCCGAGGTGTATCTGCGCGCCCCGATGGCCGTGGACAAGGCCGTCGCCATCGTCGCCAATAAGGACTGCAACGACGGATTCGCCCCGTATACCGGCCGACCCATTGCCGGCAGCCCGTTTTCGATCACCTACCTGATCGACTCGAATCAGGATCGCACCGGGGCCAATCCCACCCCCAGCACCGTGATCTGCCTGCTGCAGTCGGCCAACGGGCAGGCGCTGACCGGGTCCGCGCGCCGCTGATCAGCTGCCGAGTTGCCGTGCGAGGTCGAGGAAGTCGGACGCGTTGACGTCGAACTCGTCGGAATAGACAACGTCGGCCTCGCCGTCGACGCCGAACTCCAGTGGCCGAGCGACGAACGCGGTCCGGAAGCCCAGCCGGGCCGCGGCGCGGATGTCGTACTTGTGGCTGGCCACCATCATGATCTCGTCGGGGCTCAGGCCCAGGTAGCCGGCGGCCATCCGGTAGATCGCCGGGTCGGGCTTGAACACCCCGGCCATCTCCGCGGCGAAGACGGCGTCCCAGGGCAGGCCCGCGCGCTTGGAAATCTCGATGACCGTCGACACGTCGGCGTTGGACAGGGTGGCCAGCGTGTACGCGGTTCGAAGCCGTGTCAGCCCCGGCATCACGTCCGGCCAGGGCTTCAGCCGCCGCCAGACCAGGGTGAGTTCGTCGCGTTCGGCGTCCGAAAATGGGACGCCGCAATCGTCGAGCGCCCGCCGGTACACCGAGTGCACCGACACCCATCCGGTCTGCCGAGCTTGGGCGTCCTCGAGCGCGGTGAAGTAGCCTGCGCGCCAACGCCGCACCACGTCGGGCCAATCGACGTCCGGGTGGCGGCCGGCGCTAATCCGCCGCGCCTCGTCGCAGACGGTCGAATGAAAGTCCGTCGCCGTGCCTTGCACGTCGAACAACAGCGCCTTGACCACACGCGCAATCATGCAACCTCGGGCACTGATGAATCTACGATGTCCTGGTGGCCGACTCCGCCGACGAGCACGAGCCCGACTACCGGCTCACCTTCGCCAACGAGCGGACGTTTTTGGCCTGGCAGCGCACCGCGCTGGGCCTGCTCGCAGCGGCCGTCGCCGTCGTGCAACTGGTCCCGGAGCTGGGGATACCCGGCGCGCGCCGCGTGCTCGGCGTCGGCCTTGCACTGCTGGCCATTCTCACCAGCGGGATGGGGCTGCTGCGCTGGCAACAGGCGGATCGCGCCATGCGCAGCGGCGCCCCCTTGCCCCGGCATCCCTCACCGACCTACCTCGCCGTCGGTCTGACGGTGGTGGGGCTCATCGCGCTCGCGTTGGTGATCGTCAAGGTGGTCATCGGTTGAGCGGCAGTCAGGCCGAACGGACGACGCTGGCCTGGACGCGGACGTCCTTCGCCTTCCTGGCGAACGGCGCCCTGCTGATGATCAAAAACCTGCACGGTTCCGTCGGGCCAACGGCAGTGATCCCCGCGGCTTTGGCCGGCGCCGTGGCCCTCGCGACGTTCGTGATCGCCGTGCGCCGGCAACGCACGCTGCAGCGGCAGCCCCTGCCGATGCGGCTCACCCCCCGGCGCCAGGTGTACATCATCGGGACGGCCGTGCTGGCCCTCATCGTCGTCACCACGCTGGCCCAACTGATCTAGCCGAGTACAGCGGACCGAAGCGTCCGCGGGGTCTTGGGCTACGAATCACGGGAGTGGACAGCTGCCTGGCGCTAGGCTACCGATCGATGACGGGACCGCCCACGCCCAGCAAGGACCTGGACGCGCTGCTGCAGAAGGTCGCGCGCGGGGACCGCGACGCGTTCGCCGCGGTTTACGACCTCACTAAGAGTCGGGTGTACGGAATGGTCATGCGCGTCCTGCGCGATCCCGGCTACAGCGAGGAAACCGCCCAGGACATCTACTGCGAGGTGTGGCGGACGGCGCCAGGCTACGACGCCGGCAGAGGCTCGGCTCTTTCGTGGCTGCTGACCATCGCGCACCGACGGGCGGTCGACCGGGTGCGGACCGAGGAGGCGTCCGGCAGGCGCGATACCCGCTACGCCGCCGCTAGCGCCGACCCCGCCAGTGACGTCGTCGCCGATTCGGCGATCGCCGGCGACGAGCGCCGCCGCGTCGTCGAATGCCTGGGCGCGTTGACCGACACGCAGCGGGAGTGTATTCAGTTGGCTTATTACGACGGGCTCACCTACAGCCAGGTGTCGGACCGCCTGGCCGCGAATCTGTCGACGATCAAGTCACGCATGCGCGACGCGCTGCGCGCCTTGCGTAACTGCCTGGAAGTGCCATGACCGAACCGAACGAATTCGAATTGCTCGAGCTCGCAACGCCATACGCGTTGGATGCCGTGTCGGATGAGGAACGCGCCGAAATCGAGCGGCGGGTGGCGGCCGCGCCACGATCGGTGGCGGCGGCCTTCGACGACGAAGTCCGTGCCATCCGCGAGACGATGGCCGTCGTCTCGGCGACGACGGCCGTCGAACCGCCGGCGCGCCTGCGGGCCGCGACGCTGTCGGCGATACCTGCCCGCGACGAGCGCAAGTACGGTTGGCGCACCGCCGGTTTGGCGGCCGCGGCGGCAGCCGTGGTGGTCGGTGCCGCCGCATTTGGCGTCGGGATATTCATGCGCCCGCATCCCCCGTCGACCATCGCCGAGCAGGTCTTTGCGGCCCCGGACGTGCGCACCGTTTCCGGCCCGCTCGGCAATGGCACTGCCACCGTTGTCTTTTCCCACGACCGCAACGCCGGTGTGCTGGTGATGAACAACGTCCCGCCCCCGAAGCCGGGGACCGTCTACCAAATGTGGTTGCTGAGCGACAAGGGCCCGACGTCGGCCGGGACGATGGGCACCGCGGCGGTGGCACCGTCGACTACGGCGACGCTCACCAACCTCGGATCGTCCACCACCCTGGCGTTCACCGTCGAACCCGGTACCGGGTCGCCGCGGCCGACCGGAACGATCCTGGCCGCATTGCCCCTCGGCTGAATTTCAAAACGAATCCGTCCGCGGCCGCGTCGTCTCCGAATCACTCCTGTCCGGTCGAAAGGCGGCGGTTTACGCCGTCCATGGAGAAGGAGTGCAAACGCGATGATCAGCGTTCGGGGCAGGACAATCGCTGCGGCAGGGCTCGCGACGATTGCGGTAGTTGGCTTTTCGGCGTGTTCGAACAACAAATCGGCATCCGAACCGATGACCAGCGGCAGCATGGCCACAGTCACCAGCAGCATGGCGGCTCCGGCGACGACGTCGGCCGCGGCCGATCCGGCGGCGGACCTCATCGGTGCGGGGTGCGGCGATTACGCCAAGCAGAACCCCAGCGGCCCCGGCTCGGTCGCCGGGATGGCTCAGGACCCGGTCGCCACGGCGGCGTCCAACAACCCCATGCTGAGCACGCTGACGTCGGCGCTGTCGGGCAAGCTGAACCCGAACGTCAACCTGGTCGATACGTTGAACAACGGTCAGTACACGGTTTTCGCGCCGACCAACGCCGCGTTCGACAAGCTGCCGGCGGCCACCATCGACCAGCTCAAGACGGACTCGCAGCTGCTCAAGAGCATCTTGACCTATCACGTCGTGCAGGGTCAGGCCAGCCCGATGAAGGTCGACGGTGACCACACGACCCTGCAGGGCGCCAAGCTGACCGTGACCGGTCAGGGCAACGACCTCAAGGTCAACAACGCCGGGTTGGTGTGCGGCGGGGTGCACACCGCCAACGCGACCGTGTACATGATCGACACGGTGCTGATGCCCCCAGGCCAGTAGCCCGCCCGCGAATCAGGGATGAACAGCCCGGCTTCGGCCGGGCTGTTTTTCTTTGCGGCGGAACCGATCCGCGGCGCCCCTGGCAGCGAATGACTTTCATGCTCACCATTGCGCTGATCGGCTTCGTTGGAGGTCTCATCACCGGCGTATCGCCGTGCATCCTGCCGGTGCTGCCGGTGATCTTCTTCGCCGGCGCGCAGGGCCGCGCCGATGACCCTGCCCCACAACCGGTTTCCGGCGCAGGCGTGGATGTCGCGGTCAGGCCGGGGCGCACGTCGCGCAGTGCCCGCCCCTACCTCGTCATCGGCGGTCTGGTGCTCAGCTTCACCGCGGTCACGCTGGCCGGCTCGACACTGCTGTCGCTGGTGCACCTGCCGCAGGACGCTATCCGCTGGGTCGCCCTGGTCGCCTTGGTTGCCATCGGTCTCGGCCTGATCTTCCCGCGGGTCGAGCAATTGCTGGAGCGTCCGTTCGCGCGTATCCCGCAAAAGCAGTTGGGGTTTGGTGGCGGCGGGTTCGGTCTTGGCCTGGCGCTGGGCGTGCTGTATGTCCCGTGCGCCGGGCCCATTCTCGCCGCGATTGTGGTGGCCGGCGCCACGGCTCCCCTCGGCCTGCGCACTGTCGTGTTGACTGGCACCTTCGCGCTGGGCGCCGCCTTGCCGTTGTTGGTCTTCGCGTTGGCGGGCCATCGGGTGGCCCAACGGGTGGGAGCGTTTCGACGGCGGCAGCGGCAGGTCCGGGTCGCGGCCGGGATCGTGATGATCGTGCTCGCGGTCGGCCTGGTGCTCAATGTCCCCGCGGCTCTGCAACGTGCCGTTCCCGACTACACCAGCGGGCTGCAACAACGGTTGGCCGCCGACCGCACGGTCCGGGAGAAGCTCAACCTCGGTGGCATCGTCAACGACCAGAACGCGCTGCTGTCCAATTGCAGTGACGGCGGTCGGGAGCTCGAAAATTGCGGCCAGGCACCCGATCTCAAGGGCATCGCCGGTTGGCTGAACACTCCCGGCAACCAACCGATCACACTTGCGTCCCTGCGCGGCAAGGTCGTGCTCATCGACTTCTGGGCATACTCCTGCATCAACTGCCAACGCGCCATCCACCACGTTGTCAACTGGTACAACGCCTACCAGGGCGACGGTTTCGAGGTCATCGGGGTCCACACCCCGGAGTACTCGTTCGAACAGGTGCCCGGCAACGTCGCCAGAGGGGCCGCCGACCTGAGCGTCACGTACCCGATCGCCTTGGACAACGGCTACTCCTCGTGGACGAACTACCGCAACCGTTACTGGCCTGCGGAGTATTTGATCGATGCCGCCGGCCAGGTGCGCCACATCAAGTTCGGCGAAGGCGACTACAACGTCACCGAGGACCTGATCAGGCAGCTGCTCGTGGCGGCCCATCCCGGGCTCAAGCTGCCTCCCCCCTCAGATGCGAGCGGCTCAACCCCACCGGACAAGACCACACCCGAGACCTACTTTGGCGTCGGGAAGGTCGTCAACTATGGCGGCGGGGTATACGACGCAGGCACAACCACTTTCGGCTATCCGCCCACGCTGGCCGCCGATAGCTTCGCTCTGAAAGGTCCGTGGTCGCTGGACTACCAAGGCGCCACCGCAGCCGGCAACCAGTCCAGCATCGAGTTGAATTACCACGCCAAGAACGTCTACATCGTCGTCGGTGGCACGGGGTCCCTCACGGTCACCCGTGACGGACGATCCGTCGCGATTCCCATCAGCGGGCCGCCGACGTCACACCAGATCGTCGCCGGCGAGCAACCGCAATCGGGGACTCTCGAGGTTCGCCCCGACGAAGGGCTGCAGGTGTATTCGTTCACCTACGGCTGACACATCCCACCCCGCACCAATCCGAAGGTGCCCGGGCTCCGAATCACTCATCAAATGTCCGACCAACCAAAGGAGTCAAAGGCGATGAAAGTACACAGGACGTCGGTGGCGGCGAAAGGTTTCGCGGTAGCGGCGATGCTGGGTCTGGGTGTGGTGACCGCTCCAACGGCGGCGGCGGCCGACCTGGTGGGCCCCGGCTGCTCCGACTACGCGGCGGCCAACCCGAGCGGCCCGGCGTCAGTGGAGGGAATGTCGCAGGTTCCGGTGACGGTAGCGGCGTCCAACAATCCGGCGCTGAGCACCCTGACCTCGGCGCTGTCGGGCAAGCTGAACCCGAATGTCAATCTGGTTGACACGCTGAACAACGGCCAGTACACGGTCTTCGCGCCGACCGACGCCGCATTCGGCAAGCTGCCGCCACAGACGATCGACGAGCTGAAGACGGATTCCAGGTTGCTGACCAGCATCCTGACCTATCACGTGGTGCCGGGCCAGCTGAGTCCGGCCAGGGTCGCCGGCGCTCACAAGACCGTTCAGGGCGCGAACGTGACCGTCACCGGACAGGGCAACGGCCTCAAGGTCAACAACGCGGGCCTGGTCTGTGGTGGCGTGCCCACCGCCAACGCGACGGTGTACATGATCGACACGGTGCTAATGCCGCCGGCGTAACGGGCGGAATGGCGCACCCGGCAGTCACATTCGCCACACCAGCCTCTTCGAGCCGTGGCGCGATGTTTGCCCGCCTCACAGCGACAATGCGGCGGCACGCCCTAGTTGTCGCTCAGAGGCGGGCAAACAGCGGACCGCTTCCCGGGCCGGGGCTGGTGTGGCGATGTGGCGCTAGGCGATCGCGTAATCGCTGAACGGGAACGTGGCGGCTTCCCGCACCGAGTTCAAGGTCGACGTCGGCCGCAGCAGCGATGCCTCACCGCCGGGGCTGAAGTAGTACGACCGCGACGTGGCGCAGTTACCGGAGTAGAACACCGAACTGTCCAGCCGTTTGGTCATCCGCTCCATGAAATCTTCCATGGCCTCTTCGGTGACCTCGAAGGTCGTCGCACCGCGGCGCTTGACCTCGCCGAGCAACCGGCCCATGTGCCGCATCTGGTATTCGATGGTGTGGAAGAAGGACAGTCCGGAGAAGGCGAACGGGCTGGCCAGGCTCAGGTAATTGGGGAAGTACGGCATGGTGACGCCCTGGTAAGCCTGGAACCTGGTCTCCCGCCACCACTTGCCCAGGTTGCGCCCCTTGCGGCCGACCACCTCGATGGCCGGGAAGTTGGCCTCCCACAGGTCAAAGCCGGTCGCCAACACCAGGGTGTCGATGACGGTCTTGCGCCCGTCGACGGTGACGATGCCGTCGGCCTCGATCCGCGCGATGGAGTTGGTCTCCAGGTGTACGTGCGGCTGGTTGAACGCGCGGTAGAACTCGTTGGAAAAGGTTGGCCGCTTGCAGCCGAGGTCGTAGTCCGGCGTCAACCTGTCGCGCATTTCCTTGTCCCGGATCCACCGGAACCGGTTGATCTTGGCCAGGTCGGCGGCGGAGATGTTCCCCCGCCCGCGGAACTCCCGGACGTGCAGCGCGCAGACGATCATGATGACCTCGAGGATGACGTCGGTCACCCACCGCAGCCCGCGCTGCGCCGCCGGCACCCGCGCAAACAGGCGCCGCACCGCGGGCGGGAACCCGAAGTCGAACTTGGGCAGCACGTGGGTCGCGGTGCGCTGGTACACGGTCAGTTCCGCAGCCCGTTCGGCCAATTCCGGGATGACCTGTACCGCGGACGCCCCGGTCCCGATCACCGCGATCCGGCGCCCCCGGTACCGGAAGTTGTGGTCCCACGCGGTGGTGTGGACCACCTTGCCCTCGAAGCTCGCAATCCCCGGGATGTCCGGCATCCGCGGCTGCGACAGGAAGCCCGTCGCGGTGATCAAAAAGCGGGTCGCCAATGTTTCGCCGTCGGCCAGCGCCACCCGCCAGACTTCGGCGTCCTCGTCCCACTGGGCGCCTTCCACCGTCGAGTTGAACCGCATGTGGCGACGCACGTCGTACTTGTCGGCGACGTCCGCTGCGTACTGCTTCACCTCGCGGCCCGGCGCGAACAGCCGCGACCAGTCCGGCTTGGGTTCGAACCAGTACGAGTACGTGGTCGACGGGATGTCGACGGCGATGCCCGGGTAGTGATTGACGTGCCAGGTGCCGCCCAGGTCGTCCTCGCGGTCGAGGATGACGAAGTTTTCATATCCGAGGCGTTTGAGCTGGATCGCGGCCCCTATGCCGCCGAAGCCCGCGCCTACGATGACGGCGTCGAAACGGTCCGTGTTCACAACCTGCTCCGTGGCTACTCGCTGCGTACATACACACAAAGAACTCTCACTAACCTTACGGAATTCTAATAAACCTGTGTGCAAGACGCACACCGTGTCGGCGGCGTGTGACCCTACTGACATCAACCGGGTAGCTTGGCAAACCACCCGTTGCTTCGGCGTCGGCGCCTCGGTGCTGGTCGTACCTGGGCGTCCGCGCGCACCGGTTGGGACGACGAGGGCGACGGAGCTAACGGCCATTTTTTCGCCAAAGCTGCTGCCGCAGAGCCGAAGCTGCGACGGGGCGTCCCTTATCGGGCGGCTGGCCCGTCGAAAGTCACGTCCTCGAAACCGGTTTCACCCGTGGCCATGCCGTCACCGTCCTGTGTCGCCAGCGTTGCGATTGGGGCCCGGCTATCCTTGGTAAACGGCACCCAGACAACGGCTCAGGGGTTTTCGCTACGTGGCTCCCAGCCGTTCGGATGGATGCCATTTCGGTGCATCGACACGCGGCCCTCATCCGGCGCTTGTCGACGCACCTCGGTATACAGGAAACGATGGCGGATTTTTGACCACGTTGGCAGTTGGGGAGGCACCCTTATGGGCATCAGTCGCGGCACGATCATCCGTTCCCTTGCCCCCGCAGTAGTTGCGGCATCCGGCCTCGGCGCGTCGGCGCTCGCCGGTTCGGTCATCCCCTCCGCGGCCGCCCAGTGTCCGGACGTGCAGGT
>NZ_LZII01000079.1:0-612 GCF_001667425.1 Mycobacterium sp. 852002-51613_SCH5001154
GGTGGTGCGTGCGCCGGGGGCGGTGGCGGTGCGGTGTGCGGGTCGTTCGTTGTCGTATCGGGAGTTGGATGAGGCGTCGAATCGGTTGGCGCATGGGTTGATTGCCCGGGGTGCGGGTCCGGGGGAGTCGGTGGCGGTGTTGTTGGACCGCTCGGCCGAGGCGATCGTGGCGATCCTGGCGGTGCTCAAGAGCGGGGCGGCATATTTGCCGATCGATCCGGGGTTGCCCGAGGCGCGCATCGAGTTCATGTTGACCGACACCGCGCCGGTGGCCGCGGTGACCACGGTCGCGCTGGCCGACAAGCTGGCCGGGCATGTGTTGCCGGTCATCGACGTGCACAGCCCCGCACTGCAGTCGCAGCCCGCCACGGCGCCCCCGGGCCCGGATCCTGAGGATGTCGCGCACATCATCTACACCTCGGGGACCACCGGGGTGCCCAAGGGGGTGGCGGTCAGCCACGCCAATGTGACCCGGTTGTTCGACGCCCCGGCGGTGGGGGTGGCGTTGGCGCCCGGGCAGGTGTGGACCCAGTTCCATTCGTATGCGTTTGATTTCTCGGTGTGGGAGATCTGGGGGGCGCTGCTGCACGGCGGGCGACTGGTGGTGGTCCC